>JAPWVK010000092.1 GCA_029241965.1 Candidatus Methanophagales archaeon | reverse complement strand
TGACTCCTGCCCAGTGTAGGTATCTGAAAGCCCTTTACAAGGGGACGAAGGACCTATAAACGGCGGGGGTAACTCTGACCCTCTTAAGGTAGCGTAGTACCTAGCCGCTTAATTGGCGGCTTGCACGAAAGAAGGAATGAGCCTTCTACTGTCCCTAGCTGGAATCCGGTGAACTCATCATCCCGGTGAAAAGACCGGGGACCCCCAGGGGGAAGCGAAGACCCCGTGGAGCTTTACAGCAGCCTGCCGTTGAGTCACGACTTCGGATGTATAGTGTAGGTAGGAGGCGTAGAAATGTTTTCGCTAGGAAACATGGAGCCGACAATGGAACACTACCTTTTCGAAGTTGTGTCTCTAACTCGTATGAGGACACCGGTTGGTGGGCTGTTTAGGTGGGGCGCCATGCCCTTGAAAAAATATCGAGGGCGCCCAAAGGTTGACTCAGGTGGGTCAGAAATCCACCGTAGAGTGCAAGAGTAAAAGTCAGCTTGATGTGACTTCGCATAATAGGATGTCACAAGACGAAAGTCGGGTCTAACGAACCTTTAAGGCACATTGGTAAGGCCTAAAGACGTCAGAAAAGCTACCCCGGGGATAACGGAGTTGTCTCCAGCGAGAGTCCATATCGACCTGGAGGATTGCTACTTCGATGTCGGCTCTCTCCATCCTGGCTGTGCAGCAGCAGCCAAGGGTAAGACTGTTCGTCTATTAAAGGAGATCATGAGCTGGGTTTAGACCGTCGTGAGACAGGTCGGTTGCTATCTATTGGGGGTGTTGAGGTCTGAGGGGAAGCTGCTTTTAGTACGAGAGGAACAGAGTAGCGGCGCCTCTGGTGTACCGGTTGTCCGACAGGGCATTGCCGGGCAGCTACGCGCTAACGGATAAGAGCTGAAAGCATCTAAGCTCGAAGCCTACCCCAAAAAGAGACCTCATTAGGACACCGTTAGAAGAACGGTTTGATAGAGTCGGGGTGTAAGAATCGAGGTGAAAACCGAGATTTTCAGCCCGCGGCTACTAACGTCCGCACCAGTTTAAAAAACCTTTCCGGGCTCAGATGAAATCAGAGCTGCAAAGTGCTATGGCTTTTCCCGTTTTTAAGAAGTAGTTTATTTACCGCAGAGCCCGTATAGGACTCAGAGCAGTGTTCTCCGTGAACTCGACCGTTAAAAAAGGTCTGTTTTGATATTGTTCAACAAATTCAGAGGGAGAATAATAACGAGCATTATAACCTGAGTTTCAGCGTTGTATATGCTACAACCTAAAAGAACTCATCAGTTCAGGGGCCGTTACAAAAATAAAGGTTTGTCCGTTTTATTCTCGTATTCGCTATGTAGCCCATATATAGGCCACATAGATATATGGCTTTCGACGGACTATAGTGGCTTAATGTTCCATAGATCGCGACTCATTAGAGAAAAAAAATATTGTAGCCTATAAAACTCGTAATGTCATGTTATAAAAGCGTGATTGTTACAAGTGAGGATGAAGTGATAAAACTTGCTAATAACGGGTATGATTGTTGATATTTATGTGGTTCTTAGGTTCACCATCTCGACCTAATTCCATTATCCTGCTATCTCCAGCTATCACCTCGTCTTTCAGCCATTAGGTTCCCTTCCAGTCTTCTTTGCGTTTCTTGAAAATTATCTAATAGCCTATCGCGTCTTTCACGTTCCTCTTCAAGTTCTATATCAGGGAAAAAATCTACCATTACTTCTATCGTTAAGCCGTATGCTTCCTGCCCGAGTTGTCTTAACTTTCTATACGAGTCATCATGTCCGTTTGTTTCTTGGTAGTCCCCTTGCCTATCCGGGTTATACTTTAATGCCCACTGTGCATAATCATCGTGATCTCGACATTCTAAGCAAAGTGTATAGGGCGATAAAAAACTTATTGGATGGCATAGAAACCACCTCACTGCGTAATCAGGGTCACTACACAAGTTCCATTTTTGCTCTAATATCTCTTTTATTGCATTGTCGTTTGCTATCTCTCTTATTGTGACGAACTCGTTAGGATGTCTATTAACTAAGATAGCCTTTACGTTTTCTAAGAATTCACTAAGTTCTTCTCTCCTTATCTTCCTAATACGATTGTTAACACAAATTTCCTTTACGTTTTCTAAGAATTCTGAATCGTCAAAAACTGCTTCTCCCATCTTAACATCCTCCCCCAAAACTGCTGCTTCCATCTTAACTTGTCCCTCAAAGCCTCTTACTTGTTCTTATATCTTTAATCAAAATATACTTAAATAAATACATAACTTCTTTTTTAAAAGTTATCGGTAAAGTTTTAATTCTAAAAATTGTTTATTTGTGTTAGTGCCAAGGTGGCGGAGAGGCACACGCGGCTGACTGCAGATCAGCTATACCCCGGTTCAAATCCGGGCCTTGGCTTTGAATGTTTAGTTAGCGTGGAAGCGTTAGAATAGTTAATATATGCTTTAGTTTACTGTTTATATAGGTTTCCTTTTATTAGAGGTATGATGCAAGAAGTAAAAGCGGTAAAAATCCTGGATACGACATTACGAGATGGCGAGCAGACTCCTGGAGTATCGCTAACGCCGGAACAGAAGCTGCAAATTGCAAAACAACTGGATACCATAGGGGTTGACATTATAGAAGCGGGAACCGCGGTAATATCAGAAGGCGAGCAGAGAGCAATAAAGGGTATAGCGAATGAAGGATTAAAAGCCGAAATCAGCTCGTTTGCGCGGCTGTTGAAAGGGGACATAGACGCTGCGATTAAATGCGATGTTGGCACGGTTAATTTAGTCGCTCCCGTTTCTGACAGCCACATAAAGAAGAAATTGAAGATAGACCGAGAAACGCTGAGGAGCATGACAATTGAGATGGCTGAATATGTAAAGAGTTATGGCTTAAAAGTAGAAATCAGCGCGGAAGACGCATCCAGGGCAGATATGGATTTTTTAAAATCATTCTTTGCCGATTTGGATCAGATTGTAGACCGTTTAAGCTTCTGTGACACCGTTGGCGTGCTGTATCCGGAACGCACGAAGGAGATCTTTCAGGACCTTTGCAATTTCGGCACACCCGTTTCCGTACACTGCCATAATGACTTCGGGTTGGCAACTGCGAATTCCATAGCTGCAGTGATGGCGGGTGCGCAGGTGGTACACGTAACGGTGAATGGACTGGGCGAACGAGCAGGTAACGCACCCTTAGAGGAGGTGGTAACCGCTTTGGAGCTACTTTACGGCGTAAAGACAAACATTGTGAAGAAGAAGATGTATGAAACTTCTCGATTGGTCAGAAATTTAACAAAGATGCCGATGGCACCGAATAAGCCGCTTATGGGTGATAATGTCTTCACGCATGAATCTGGAATGCACGTTCATGGTACACTGGCAGGTACAAGCTTATATGAGCCAATTGACCCGGGGATATTAGGAAGGAAGAGGCGATTCGCACTTGGAAAGCATACCGGAAAGGCATCGGTGAAGATAGCGTTAGAAGAGATGGGCATGTCCGCAGATGAAGGACAAATGAAGAAAATACTGGCAATGGTGAAAGAACTTGGCGATAAGGGTAAATTAATCACAGATTCGGATTTCCAGGCAATAGTGGATGACGTATTGCGTATAGAACGTGAAGAGAAGATAAAACTGATTGACCTGTCAGTGGTATCCGGGAAGAATGTGTATCCAACGGCGTCACTGCGATTGGAGATAGATGGAGAGGAGATAGTGGAAGCAGGTATCGGTGTCGGTTCCGTAGATGCAGCGATAAATGCACTGCGTAAAGCGATGGGCGGAATGGAAATGGACGATTTGCGGCTTGATGAGTACCACGTGGATGCCATCACCGGCGGAACGGATGCGTTGGTGAATGTTGTAGTGAAGATAAGCAGGGGTGACAAGACGATAACAGCAAGTGGAGTGAATGAAGACATCGTCACTGCATCGGTGTATGCGCTAATCAACGGTGTGAATCGGTTGTATACGTGATTATTGTGATCGCAAGATTATAGATATTTTTTGGTAACGCCTTTTGCGTGCGGAAAGGTTTGTGCTAATCTCGTCGTTTTTTAACGCCATAGAACCCTTTCCGCCGCTTTCTTTACAGCGTCTCTATATTTACCGGGTGTGTAAACGCCCAATTTACAATTTTCCAGGAATACTCGACTGAGCATGGATACGAGTTCTGAAACTTCTCTCAGGCTTTTCGTGCTTTGCTCACCACGAATAATCACTCTTGCCTCACTTTCTTTTAGCACATCTTCTTTGCCGTCCTGGAAGTCTATTATGACATATTTTTCATCCACGCCAGCCTTTCTGCTTATTTCACGCTCTAATTCGCGAACGCGATTTCCTGTACTTAAGTCCTCCACTACGCTTTCCTCTAAATTAATTACGCCGGTATACACCGCGCGTTTGAACAATCTACGCTCGTTTATGCGCTCCATCATCTCTCTCGGATAGCCCTCTGCTGTTCTCAGCGTAACATCCATCTCAGAATCGTCCATTTTACGTAATGCCAGTTCGTATTGCGAAGAGGATGGTTCCGAGTTGATGTAATGCTCAACTGCACGCGCAAACATCAGCCGTGCTATTCTGCTCGTGTGGTGTCTATAAACCGTAGGATACATTAGGAATCGCGAAAAGAGTAGATATTCCGCGGGTAATATCCCTTTCTCTGTTATTACAAGGCGGCCTTCGAAGAAATCCAGACCTTGAATGAGTCGCATATTGTCAAGCACTCCGTACGCCACTCCAGTGTAGTAGGAATCTCGGACTAAATAATCCATCTTGTCCACATCTATCTCGCCATTTAAGATTTTTGTGAAATCACGACCCGTACTTTTGCCCGTGCCGTGTATATAGCCTAATATTTTATGCTTATCCAGACGATAAGTTTCCAGGATTTCTGCGATATGTGACGACCCTTCTTCAACATCGCTCTTTTCTGGCTCGACTCCATGCTCGAATAATAGGTCTTCAATATCTTCGTGGGTTTTTCCCGTGAACTTTTGGTTTATCGGTTCCGTCACATGCGAATAAGGACCATGCCCGATATCGTGAATGAGCGAAGCGACCCGAAGCTCTGCCTCTTCTTCTTTCGCTACTCCCAGCTTGTCTAACAGGACATTCATCAGGTGATAAGTACCAAGAGAATGCTCAAACCGCGTGTGATTCGCGCCAGGGTAAACTAAATAAGAGAACCCAAGCTGTCTTATCCGCCGCAGTCGTTGCATCTCTACGGTGTCTAATATAGCAATTGCGAGGTCGTTTAGTTCTATGTAGCCGTGTATGGGATCTCTTATTACCTTGTGCATCTAACTTTCTTTAAAGAGTTTAGAGGGAAATATATTCATGTGCTCAGAAATAACATTGGGCACTCCGGTGGGCCATGATTTTTTTAGCGTATTTATTTCGTCGAAAAAGGGATATAAGAAAAGGGATTTTGCCCTCTCTTTATTTGTATTCTAACTTTATAGCAGGTATCCAGTCATTGTAAATTTTACCGTTTGCATCGGTGAACTTAGTGCAAGTAATAGTCCCTCCTGCTGCTTCTTTACTTGGTACATGGATTATCTGCGGATATGAGCCTGTTATTATTGTGTAATTGTACGTTTGACCACCGATCAATGTAAACTGGTCTGGAAACATTATGTTACGATAATCACCGCTTTTGTAGCCTTCCCAGTTTCCTGTTGCTAATGTTTCGGTGGCATTGTAAATTCTTACGTACTCGGTGTGACCGCCGGTACCGGAGCAGGAGTAGGTGTAGAGCGTGTTAACGATGATATTATTTGTGGGCTTGATTGTACCGTTGTGGGTGCCCATTATGCAGGGATAGGACCCCTCACCGGTATCAAAGTAATCAAAAGATTGTATAAAAGGTGGAGCAGTTAGTTTTTCGTACGTAAAAGCATCTGCATACTTGGTAACCATAACGCTTGATCCCCCAACGAGATTTTGTATATCCGTAGTATCTTCAAGTAAATAATGCACAAATGTGTCTGCGTACTCGGTAACCATAACGCCCGGTTCACCAACGAGATGTTCAACATCCGTAGAATCATCTAACGCCAAGTTCCAGACTGTTTCTGCACCCTCAACGATTATCTCATCGCCAAGTGCTATCTGTGGGCACAGTGCAACGATGCCTAAGATAAGGAAAAATAAAATTTTATTCCTCATATTCTATTACCAAGCCAATGATTGGCGTATCTTTACTCGTGGTTATTTCAATTTTATGTTCTATTCCATTTATAAATTCTACGGAAGGAGCAAAAGAGCCACAACTGAAACAATTATTACAGTCGCTAATAGTATTAAAACTGCTCCCATCGAGATATACGTCGCTTCTATGACTTTTTTTGTACTCAGAACAAACTGAACACCAATGCGACCAATCTACCCTATAAACCGTGAAATCCGTTGGTATGGTGACTGTGAAAAAGTTAGTTCCCGTGGTTGATTCTATGATAATCATCATCTTCGTAGCGTTCGGATGTCTGAAATCATAGTATTTTAGACCAGTTGTGGTTCCTCCTATCTGAGTACATACCTCCGCCACAACTTCTTTCAGCGTAGTTGTTGATATTGGTCCACCGCTGTAATAATACCACGGTAATAACCACCCAGAAGATATATCTCGCAGATAATATGCAACTACCCACCCATCTGTGCTGACATACACATGTGGATACTGCTCTTCGGAATGTCCACTCATTGCAACAGTTCCTATGATGTAGTCATCGGTCTCGCGCTCGATTGTTGCAAGAGCTGGTTTCACACTGATCATATTTATGCTCGATTTCGCCTTCACATATGCGCTTATCCCCGCTTCATCCGAGGGGAAGTCCACCGCCGCACTTGCGCTCCCTGTAAACAATAAAAATAATATACCGAAGAGCGCCATACACATCAGAATCTTATTTTTTAGTTCCATTTATCATTCCTCCACTTTTTGTAGGCAACATGTTCTTGACAAAAAGGCTTTATAAAGATTTCGCTTTTTTTCTTATTTGTTAGCTGTAATGAACCCGCGATGCTTCACCAAAATAAGACAAATAGCTTTCTTTGATTAAACTTTCTTTGTGTAAGAAAGCTTGATTATTCAATAAACGGTGGTTTCTCAAGCGCTATTGAAATCGTACTACGATTGGTTCTATTTCCGGTTTCATTTAAGCCTGATATATCGGTATCATTATAGCTATTAGTAGTATTATTACCCGTTTTGCTAGCGGATATGTTATCACTATGGTCTGTTACAGCGCTATTTCCACCCGAGTAGTAACTATACGCCCCGTACACCACCACAATGCCAGATACCATGACCACCAGCAATACCAGATATTTGTTAACCATTTTGATAGCTCACCGATACTTCACATATTACAGAGTTTGACTTCATAAAAAGCTTTCAGTGCATAAATCCACAAATTCTCTCAGCGGTAAATTTGTATTGTGGATAAAATACCACTCATGAGATTATCCCAAACCTTTTTGCACGCAAAAAGCTTGACAAAAAATAATTGTTTCTTATCACTACGAAACCACAACATCCCCTACCTCGCGTTCGCGCATGTCATCCATATAAGCCATTGTACCGCGGATAATCCGATATAGCACATAGATTACAGCAGCGCCGTACACAAGACACATAAGGAGGAATAGAGATAGTATATAACGCCATTCGCTTCTTAGTTCCTTCAAATCTGCTAAGGTATCTTCAGCCATAATCAGCTCGCCTGCGAACCGGTACTTCTTTGATGCGTCCTCCAGATATCCCACTGCCGTTTTATAACTATCGGAAGCAGTATCGTAGTCATACGGATTTGAAAGTAGGTGTGTATACCAGAGTCTATTAAGGTCGTTCTCCTTAGCATTTAATACGATAGTCTCTGCCCTGATGCGAAGGTCGGTTGCATTGTTTACCAATTCATCATGCTGATCCATCATCCGCGACTCTTCATAGACGCAATCCAACCGCTTTTTCTTATCATTGAGCAGCCCATATAACGTGGCGGCGTATTGATATGACAGCGCAGATTCAAGCACGTTCTCTTCCTCGTTTAAAACACTTATGTCATTCGTGGGGATTGCGTGCTCTACTGCTTTCTTTAGGTTCCAGCCACGTAATTCAAGCATTTTCGCTTCGTACGTCAACACCTCTTCTGTTGTCTTATCCGCACCTATTGAGATACCTTTTGCATATCCGGATACTTCCCGGTTGCTCAGTTTAGAATTCGAGTCTATTCTAGATGTTGACACCCAAACAGTCCATAAATCCTCCACCACTTGCCTATAGTTTCCCTCTTCGTTGGAGATAATACAATCGTTCAGCGATGATAGCAGCGATAGAGAGCCTTTAGTCAGAACAGGTATCTTTTTCCAGTCCTCTGCTCCTATCTCGCTTTGTTCTGCCTTTACCAGCATATCTATTCCGTTTGATATTATGTTCTCTGAAGAAGGATAGCTCTTGTATGAAGGGCTCTTTCTGAATGCCTTTAATCGTTCTATCATCTCACTGATATTCATCGGCACGATTTTCGCCGTTATATCCATCCTCTTTGCACTTATCTCACGGGCACTCAGGTAATACTTCCAGGAATAGTGTTTGGGCACCGCTTCCAGTCCCGGTTCGATACTGAGCATAACGTTCCCTGAACCGCCAGCAGGGATTTCCACAAAATCACGCTCTTCTTTCACCCAATCACTGTGTTCATCACTGGAAGAAAACCGTAAATTCACTATGGGCTTATAACGGTAGTACTCGGTCAATGTTAGATCCAGTTTTTTCTTATCATAGTCGCGCTCTTTCAGCTCTAACGAGCCGAAATCAATAGAAAGAGGAGAGGATCTGAAATAGGGAGAGGTAGAGTAGATGGTAAAATCAACGGGCCATATTACCGTTATGGTTAGGTACATAGAGTCATCTCCCACGGACTTGTCATCGCCATCTTTTGCGTATATATGCAGCTTTCCTTGATACGTTCCTTCGGGGGTATTGTAAGGTACAGTGATATGAACTTTGATTTTTTTACTGTCCTTTTTAGAAACTATACCAGAGGAAGGTTTTATTATGGCGATTCCACCACCTGGTTTCTTAGAAACGATACTGCTAAAATGCAGGGTCTCATCACCTTTATTTCTCACACGCACATCAATGTATTCATCATATTCTAAAACTGTGCCTTTTGGCTTATCGAATTTTAGTTCAAGCTTTTCATCGTCAAGCCTGCCAAACTTCGGCGGTCTCAATATACGTGCTTTGACCGTTATCGTAACTGGGTCTGCATCGGCACCCTCAATGATAAAATTCCACGTATATTTGTTATCGTATCTCTCGTAATCGGGCGCTCCCGGCGTTAGCGTAAATTTAACATCAACAGACTCTTTTTTTGAGATTCTAATACCTTTGTTTGGACTTACTGTAACCCAAGCGTTTTCGTTTCCTGATGCTGGCGATATCGTTACACCTTCTAATGTTTTGTATCCATATTCCTCACAGATCCTAATTGGTTCTGATTCTTTGGTGGGCACATTGCTGGGAATCTCACCTAAATCTATTACTGTGGGAGATACATCTATCTTTGCATAATATTTTATCGCTACGGTGATGGTAACCCGTTTCCCGCCTATATTTATCTCAACATTGTGCGTTTCGTCTGCCCCAGATGCTGATGGTGATGCCTCAATGGTAAACTGTACAGGAATACTTGAGTTAGCGCCGCAGGTAAACGAAGAAGGCCCTCTGATGGTTATATGAGATGGAGATGAAGGTTCAATATCTCCTTTAACTTCGTTTTTCCCGTTATTAGTGATAGTAAAAGTTACCGGCTTTTTATTATCTGCCGACTGCCCAAATGAGAGACTCACCTCTTTTGAAGAAGGCCTCACATCTATATCCGCCGGCCCCGTAGAAGGCGGATTTGTTCTATAGTATACCGCGCCCCTTTGTTGATTAAATACGTCGCTTCCCGATGCGCTTACAACCTGCACACATATTAAAAGAATAATGAGGGAAATACTGACAATCTTAAACAATAAGCTCCTCGCCAAGTCGCGTGTCATCCAACTCATCACCCCATCTTCTGAAATCCAGCCACTACAATTTCATTCATTTTATAAAGCCTCTTAGTTTATTTTTGTTTATTATTGTATTATTGCGAAGTTTTTTTAATGCAATAACCATAGATCCAAAAGGAGGGAGAGATATGGCTTCGATTACAAAATTAAGAGAAATCGTAGGGATGTCCGAAGGGGATTTAATGAACAAAAGCTTAATTTCGTTTGTAGAGCGGGAGATAAAGTGTGCTGAAGAAGATATTAGCAGATATTCGTGAGCGATACGCGGTGTTTTCAAAAGAAGAGCTTTATGAAGCGATAAAATCGAAGCAAATAGCAAGCCATCCCGCTTGGGAGAATTATATCGTGTGGAAAAACAAGGAGAAGTATATAGAGGATTTAAAGGGGCAGGTAAGGTCTACAAGTAATGTATAAGGTATATAGCAAACTTAAAGTCATCGTAGAAAGGGATATTGTGAGTTCAGCAAACTTTATCGGTGGAAGAACTGGTGCGCCAAATAAGCTGAGAATCTTTTTCATTGACAATAGCTTTCTGGACGTTTTGCTCTCTGAAGGAGGGAACTACTCCTTTCACTGGGAACATCGGGCTCAAAGGGGCTTGATACATCGTTGGGACAATGCTCCTGATCATCCTGAGCTGGCCACATTTCCCGAACATTTCCACAATGGCTCGGATAAAGAAGTGAAAGAAAATGAGCTTAGTTAGGACCATGAAAAAGCAATCACAACTGTTCTTGGATTTATTTAAAGACAATTAGCAGAATATGACTTCAAACAATAAGCTCCTCGCCAAGTCGCGTGTCATCCAACTCATCACCCCATCTTCTGAAATCTATCCATATTATTACAGTAATGAAGGAAAGGATAAGAAGATAAATCGCAATGACCTTGAGCGTATCAAGCGTCAACCGTTGATAAACACTTTTTATCTCATCTTCAAGCCCTTTTACATTCTCCAGTTCCTTATCGCTGTGTTTTTGATATAACCCCTCCGCGTTCTCGTATGAATTCCTCGCTTTCATTATAGCCATAAACGCGGTGCCAAAGAATCCCGAAGGAGGGTTTCTTGCATTGGCAAGGTGCGCCCGTGATGCGTTTATATATTCCGATGCACTTTCCATATCCCTTTTATATTTCCTTTCGTCTCGCCTCGCCTCGAACTTCATTCTGCTTGCGTCACTGGGCATGCCACCTTCACCGTATGACGCTGAACTTAAATACTCATATTCAACCCTCACCTTTGTCTCTGCCGTATTAGTAGCCATGTCCTCGAAGATTTTCCCCTCGCCCCGGTAAAAGCGCTTAAGCGCACGCTCTGCAAGCATTGGTATGCCATTTCGTTCCGCAGTGGCGTATCGGCTGAGCGAGTTTATGGATGTATTTATCGTATCCGCTTTTTTTAGTGCTTCTTTATGGTCAGATGGCTTTTGGCTTTCGCTTAACGTTGCCATCTGTTCAAACTCATCAACAATTTTGAGAAGGATAGTTCCCCACTCCTTTGTTGTATAGGTAACTTCCACGCCTTCCATACCCTGAATTACCGCTTGTGTCTCTGCCTTTGCAAGTGATAACTCACCATAGTCGTCAAATAAATCTGGCTTGTTCAGCGATAAAATATCCTCAAGCAGGTCCCGCTTCAGTGCATCGGATCCCTCTGCAGGCGTGGAGAACGCCAGGATATTAATTATGATTAACGTTAATGCAATCAAATTTCGCTTCTTCATCTCATTCGGGTGGAAACGTATTCCTCCTTATTTTCTTCCCCTTCGTACTTTTTCTTTACTTATAAAAGGAAAACAAAGGAATATTTATAGAGGTTTCCTACCAAAATAGAAATAGCATATAAATTTTTTAGCTGCGTGATATGACACATCTATTTGTTGGATTAGGAAACGCTGGAAGTGCAATTCTTAACGCTCTGTTGGAATACAAAGAGGTAAAAAAAGCCAAACCGATCGTTATCATGTCTCAGTCAGAGAGCGATAATGCGAAGATAGAGGCACCGTTAGAGAGTGCAAAGAGCGTTGATTTCGCTTTCCTATTCGCGAGTTTTAGCGATAGCAGTATATCACATCACGTAGCAGAAATATTGTCTGCGCAAAACATAAAGACGCTTTTTTGGGGCGTTCTGCCTGCGAGTAGAAGAGAAGAGGAGAAGGCGATAATAAGTGCATATCAATCATTGGAGAAGCTAAAAGAGTACGTGAATTCTTTTATAATCGTGGATAACCAGAGGATAGCGCACCATCCAAACTACAAGGAGTTTTATCCACGGTATAACAGATATATCGCCTCTTGCGCCGCGGATATTCTTGCCGGGATTCATGTAAAGAAATCGCCAGCCAAGTCTGAGACACAATCATTGCATATAGATGAGGTAGTGCAGGCGTTGTCTTTCGATAATGAGCCTGGATATGTGGCGGTATCGCGCGCTTCGGAGCTTACAAAGGGATTGCCAGGTTATATCGTCCCTTTTATAAGGCACAAACCGCTTGACCTCAGAACGCTTCTTCGTGTTTCACAGGAGAAGTTTAGCGTTTCTGATGCACCTATAGGCTGTGAGAAGAGCGTCTGTTTCCTCAGTGTGCCCAAGTTTTATACCAGAAGCGGGAGTGGGGATAAGAAATTAATTGAAGAGTTCTTGCTTACTTATTCAAAGGAGAGTCATCTGGCGGTTTCCGCTACAACGGGAAACATGGCGGCGGTGACTAATTTGTTCACTTATAAGTTTGAGCAATTGGGGAGACTGCGAGATATAAGGGGGTCTGCGCATGAGGAGATATAATGTACTTGTTCCGCTGGTGCTTTTAGGATTGATCGCTCTTGGTATCTTCATTCTCTTCAGTACAGGGTCGGACATTGCGATAACTATTATTCTTATCTTTATCCCCGCGATGATAGGAGCCGCTTTTTTAGTTCGGTACCTCGCTACGGTACGGGAGGGAAGCGTAAGGGAGAAGGTGATGACGCGGGACATTGAGGGGATAGCGAATCAGTATGTAGAACAGATGCGGATACTACACGATTTCGAAGACAAATACGATATAAGCACGAAAGAATTCCGAAATGAGCTGGATAAGGTAAAAAAAGGTTTTATCGAACTGGGCTGCGAGGTAAATGGCTGGGTCAGGATAGACAGCGCGAAACAAAGGAACGTGGTTTTTGCTGATGTTGAATGGATAACTAAGATGTTTGAGGGGATAAGAGAGCGACATGAAGTCGTGCTTTATTCCCGGGTGATAGACAGATGCCGGAATTACCTGGAAGAGTTAAGAACGCTTGAAGATGCAGGATACGAGGATATTCGGGGCAGTATAGAGCAGATAGAATCAAAGATAATGGAAGAGGAGAACCTGAGGAAGGACTCTCTTGAACTTTCCATGTTCATGAATGAGGTGGTATCAATAATAGAAGAAGCGTTGAGAGCATGTTTGCATGATGCACACGGTTTAGAAGCGGAAGGGCGAGAGACAGCAAATGCAGACACCGCCAGAGTCCGAACCGACCTAAAGATGGTTGAGCATAGCATAGAGAGCGGAAACTACGAGAGCGCATCGAAAGTATTGAATAGCGTGATTGTAAGATTGAGCAAGATGTTAGAGGGCATGTTTGAACGTTATAAAGAGGACACGCTTGCGTTGACAGACGTAGTAGTTGAAGTTTTGGGCGAAGAAGAAGAGGGGGATAAGAAGGAGATAGAGGAGTTGCGTGGAAGCGTAGAGGGGTGCATGTTGCCTTCTCAGATGCGTAAGCTGAGGGGGTATGGCGATGCACTCATAATTTTGTCCATAGCCGCTCTGGAGGCGGTTTATAACAATATATTCAATACGGAAGAGGAAATACTGAAGGCGGACCCGACAACGGAGTTATATCCAGTGGAATATTGGACGCGAGATAAGATGAGCGAGATCGCGGAACTCAAGTCAATGACAACATCAGACCTCAAAGACTTCGTTCGCCGATATAGGCTCTTAGCATCCGATGCGAATTCGCGGCTGGCGTATGATTCCGAGAGGTTAAAGTATATAAAAGCGAAGCAATAATTTATTAGAAATATGCAAAGGAGGTCTTGATTATGGAACCATTAAGTATAGGAATACTTGTCGTTGTTCTGCTGATAATTGCGGAAGTAGTGTTGATGCTGATAAAGTTGAAGGTGGACAAGGGGCTTCTTCTTATGCCAGTCATTGGTGTGATATGCGCCACTATCGCATTTGTATTGAATGAATACCGAGATAAGATTCTCATTTCTTTATCCGAGTCGGCTGCGCTTGTTGTGATATACGTGTTGCTTGCAGTTGGCATTTTATTTGGAGTATTTGGGATTGTGGTATGGTTCAAAGGGGAGAAGGAAGCGAAGAAGATTGCCAGCGCGGCAAAAAGTATTGATAGCGCGGTTGCAGGTATAGATAGCGATATAAGGGGAAGTGAGATGGAAATAGAGCATTTTGACGATGAGATGGATGCGATAAAGACGAAGATGACGGATTACGAATCGAAAGATAAGGAGGTTTGATGCCGGAGTTATGGAGAAGGGAGAGGACATGGTAAACCGGATAGTAATAGGAATAGGAGGGCAAGGAGGCAGTATCGTAAACAACCTGTTGAAGATGCTCAAGACCAAGACAGGTAAGGTGCCGAAGAATGAGGAGTTTTTGATTATAGATACCGACCAGGCGTCAGCAAATGCGTGCACCGAAGTAGAAGAGCGGCGAAAGATAGTACTGAACAGGCCGGATACGATATTGATGAAGAACGCGAACAGGTGGTTACCCGATCCTTATCTTGCGGCTGCCGGTGCGGGATGCGGGCAGCATCGTATATACGGTAGGGCGATGTATAACGTGCATCGCGAGAGGATATTCAGTGCGATAGGGACAGCCGCATCCGAGTTGCGGAACAGAACAGGAGGTAAGGACTTCTTCATACTGATGGTCTGCGCATTCGGCGGGGGAACGGGCTCGAGTATGCTGCTCGACGTTGCGATAGACATCCGGGATTGGATTTCAAAACAGTTTGGGTCCCAACCGGTGATGTTTGGGATTGGTATTCTGCCTTCGAGTAAGGAATCCGTGCTCCCAACTGGTAATGCTTTAGGTACGCTGAAAGAGCTTCATTTCCTCATGTCACATACCGAAGACATCATAATAGAGGATAAGAATTATTCGAATCCCTTCAAGTTGTTCTTCCTTTTAGGGCGTGACCTTCAAGGTCAGAATCGGGATGAGGAACTGGAAAGGGCAATACCAAGGTTCCTTCTCGATCTTGGATTTCTACCGGGAGGGACGGTCGAGACGAAAGGTAAGTGGCTCGACCTCAACGATCTGCAGAACCGCGCGAGGGGTTACGAAAATCGGTTTGATTCCTTAGGCTATTACGAGTGTGTATTTCCGAGCGATAAATTGTTCCTTTTTTATGACATTGAGGATGAGATACCGGTGGTCAGACAGAGGCTGGTAGAGATAGAGGCGAAAACAGCGGATATAAGGGGAAAAACAGATTTGCAGCGTGGTGAATTGGAACGGTTCGATGGCAGGATAAGAGAGGTTCAGCGCGAGATAGATAGATATGAATCGGCAAGTGGACTGTTTTCTCATGTAAATGCAAGAGCAACCGCGGATGCCAAGGCGAAACTGAATAGAGCGAAGAAGAAATTATCGGATTTGAAAGAAGGCGTGTTCAACCTGGAGATACGAGTAAGCGATGCAGAGGAGGAGAAGCGAGTGATGGAACGGAAATTAGAACGGCTTGAGGCGTTAAAGAACAAGCTGCTCCGTGGGATAACAACGCCGACGAACACGCGAAGCTATCATCAGATAGAGTTATCAGAAGAAGAGGTACGCGAGTTAAAGAAGAGCAGGGAGGACCTGAAGAACCTATCGTTCTTAGAGATTATGAAGAAACTCGATCGAGAGGACGAGTATTTCAGGTGGACGCATTCACCGATAAACGAAGGGGACGTTATATTCAATCCAATGCTAAATTACCGTCATGCGATTGAGAATACCATGACATCGAAATATATAGACATCCTCAACGATTACGGGTTCCTGACGATAGATGCGCAGGGGAATGTAGTGAACGAGGAAGAGAAATTCGGGCATTTCATCGCGGTATTGAGTACGAGAGCGGATAATTTTGATGATGGACGGCTCGGAGGTGGCGCGTTCAAGACCATGGTGACGGAACGTTTTGCAAAAGACGCAGACGTACTGAAGCTGGATGCGCCTGCGCGTGCACACAGTTTTGCTATATATACGCTTATGATTGGACTGCAACCATGGGCTGCAGGTCCAGGACTGCCACCGCGACTGCGTGAACTTGAATGGATAGAAAAGGCGTATAACGAAAGTGATTTTTCTAAGCTGCAAAGACATCATTCGCTCTTTTATGGGACCAGCAAGCCGTTTTCCTTAATCACTGATATACCGTACACGCCTGGCGCGGAAGAGAAGAACAGGGATATGGTGACGAGCTACTGGAAGAGTTACGAGGTAATAGAGCCTGAAGTAATATGGGATAATATCCCTATCGTGCTTGCGCAATGCTTGAAGATGTTTGATGATTTGTTAGTCGGGCTGGATATTGCGGGAGATATAAAGAATGTGCGTGTCCCTGACCCGGAGAGCTACTCGATAGCGAATTTTACGATGCTGGTGCACGAGCTTGAAAATGCGAGTAAGAACATGGAGAAGGTAAAACAGTGGACGAAGGGGGCAGGGCGTGGGTTTACGCACCTGAAAGACGAGCTTGACGAATTAATATCCAGATTGAGAGGTACAGATGCAGGGCGACCGGCGGAAGACAAAGCGGGGAAGATGCTGAGGATGATAGACGACTCAACGCGAAACATGGAGATATTGCTTGACCGGATTGAGGATATGTCGAACAGCTTCAGTAGCGACATAGAAGTATTCGTGGAAAACGCGAAGGGTTTTATTGGTAATATACCTTCTGACGCGACTTCTTCAAGTGTGATAAGACAAATAACAAAGGCGGAGACAGAGATTTCGCGGATACGAGAGAACACTATGAAAGCGGTGAATGGGATAAAAGAGATGGAAAGTCCTCTTGCAACACTGTTATCCGCATTAAAAGAACTGAAGAGTATAACGGAATCAGAAGGGAAAGAAGCAGAGGGGGTAGTTGTTGAAGGGCGGAAGGGTAAGAGCGTAGAACTACCTGATTTGTCGTTGGATATAGGGAGGAAAGAAGAATGAGACGCATAGTTGGTATTTTTGTTGTCGTTCTGACAGTTGCAGGTTTGTTTTTAGCCGTAGGAATTGGTACTGCTGCGGTTCAGGAAGTGCTGAAGCTGGATGGGGAGAAGTCGTATGTCCGCAATTTAGATAGTGGAATTGAGCAGAACTATACGGATTTTGTGGATAGTGAGCAATTAGAAGGTGATATGCTTGAATTCCACATGTATGTGAGTAAAGCAGGGAGTCCGATTTTAGATGATTATGTGTTAGAATTGAGGACAAACCTGGATGACCAGGAATGGAAATTCGGCGATGAGTTCTCGCATTCTGCAACCTGGATTGTCTGGAAGGGTAAGGACGCACATGACAGTATGGTACCAAAGGTAATATTGACGGGCGAGGTCCCCAAACCGATAAGGAAAGTAAAAGAGCCGGGGTTCGAGACTTATGACGTCTATGGAATAGGCGAGGAGGAGGTATATGTCGAACTGACGGTAGGGACGACACGAGATGGTGCGACGTTAGAGACAATTGTACAGAAGCTGGAGCCTACAATGACGTTCTTCTCGACGAATGAAGGGATAAAAGCAGCGAAGAGCGAGATGGATAAGAACTTGGAAGATGCGAAAGCTAAGATCGGGGACTACCGCTTGGAAGAGGATATAAAAGAGTTATATGAAGAAGGGCATCCGGGCTGGGCGTCTAAGTTATCAGAGCATTATAAGGAGTTATCGGTAGGAGCAGAGCCGAAACCTGTTACACTTTATGTCGTCTTAGCGGTAATGCTGGGCCTGATATTAGGTGCGGGGCTTGTGTATGTGTATGTTTCGCGCGGTGGCGGAAAGGGCATGGATGTGAGTGAGATTTCATCAGAGTTGGATGATACTTCGGGTAGAATAGCAGAGAAGTCGAGCGCAATCAATGCGGTATCCACGAAGTTTGCGCGCAGTGCGGATGAAGAGCAACGGGGTGCGGCGAGAGAGTTGCTGAAGATACGGGCGAGTTTGAATGAGCTCGCGAACGAGATAAGGACAATTGCGGATAGGATTAGGGGTAGCAGATAAACCTTTTCTTAGAAAGAAAAGCTTTACCAAAAGAACGCTTACGCGTTTTTTTGCTTCGCAAAAAAAAGGATTAATTTTACCGTAAAGGATTTTCTCTAATTCCTTCACTAATTTTGATATGCTGAATATGGATGAGATATATTCGCTATATGATTTAGATATTTAGAGCTCAGTCATTGAACCCGAAGACCGAATCAACGAAACAGGACCAGTTCACGGAGCCAGACATATACCTATCCCTTAGCGTTTTCTTTTTGGCACTTTCTCCTTCTATCTCTGCGTCTATAATTTCACGTACAATAGAAGCCACTTCTTCTATGCTCTTATCACTTGTGTCAACTTCATATACAACTTTGCAGAGGTCAACCGCTTCTGTTAATATAACGTCCAGCGTTTCCGCTTCCACATTCTCCTTTATTTTTCGTGCTGGAAAACCTCTTTGCGTTAACCGTTCAGTGAGCAAAGCGGGATTTGTGCGCAGTACGATTGCTACATCAGGCGACAGAAGATGGGCTAAGTGGCTTTCTATAAGCAAAAAAGTTCTTTCCGCATGCCTCAGATATTCACTTAGTTTATCAAGGTCTGCGATAATAGAGCCTCTTTCTGTATCTATACCCGTATAGAAGTTTTTGTCTTCAATTACTTTGTTCAAATCTACAAAATCAAGTCCAAGTGCTTTGCATACACTTGTCTTTCCCGTGCCCGGTGTCCCCGTGATTGCGAGTATCATAAACCTTTCTTTCAGAAAGAAATTATTAGCTTTACCAAAGAAAACTTTTTCTTTTGAAACAAAAAGATTTATCAAAAGGAAAATCTAATATGAAAAAGAGGTGAGGAAAGCAAAATGAGTGAAGAGAGCATGATCATGAAAAAAAGATTATTTGAGGGTGGTCTGAGAATATTGGCGTATGTATTAATTTTTTATGGATTGATAGGATTGATTCTTGTAAGGGTCGGTTTTTGGGATAGTCCTCCAATTGATACTTTCTATTTTGCTTTTGCGTTTGGTTTATATCTTGATGTAAGGGTAGAGCTAAGAGAGCTAAGGAAAGAGCTGAGGGAGAAGTAATAGGGGCTTTCGTGTATCCGTTGATTGACTTGATAATAAGAAGGAAGCGGAGGGATAAAGAAGCGAAAATAATTAAGATACTAAAAGAGATAAAAGAATTGAGGGAGAAAATAAGCGCACATACTAGGACTTATAAACCGAAAGTAATAAAAGTAATCACGCTCATCTATTTCAAATGCTAAGTATCTACGGTCGGTGCGGGATGGTATATACGGGCGCACCAAAACCGAAAAGCATAAAGTTATATATAGCAGGTAAGGAATAGGATAGAAGAGGGGAAAAAGGGGAGATGCCAAGAGAAGCAAAAGCGAAGAAGAAGGAAAGGGAGAAGGATAACGCTAATCAGAAGGGTAAAATGGGCAAAGTTTTATATATCCCCTTTTTGATGAAAGAACTTAGGAGGTGAGAAAGAAAAAATGGAAACAAGAAAGAGAGGAAAAGCGATTATAGGCATTGCACTGGCAGCGATTATGGTGGCTTCTGTTATGGTCGCGATGATCGGAAGTACTGGTGCTTACAGCGATGGTGGAAAATACAATATCATCAAAAATGATGCAGGGGTAACAGTGCAATCAGCGTTAATCGGTCAAGAGTTGGATTTCAGTACTAATTGGGGAGCAGATAAAGTAACAATATATCGAGTGAAGGAAGCAGTGGAATGGACGAAAATGGCAGATGCCAACAACCGGCTTGTAATATCAGGAAGTGAGTGGAAGAAAGATGGGTCTTTTTATGTGAATTACAAAGAAAGAGCAGGGACGAAAGATGCACAGCTTTCATTCTCGGACCCAGATATGCCACTGAAACTGAAAGTAGAGGATAAAACAGTGTCGTCAATTGCCAGGACTACTCCACTTACCATAGATGTTGGTGGGATAAACCTGTTTGAGGATGACATTGTTGATCTCGTTGTAATAGGTCCTAAAGGACAGATAACAACTAAGAAGGTGAATGGCAAAACTTATAACTTCAAAGGCATAAAAGTGAGTACTCTGGCTGGTTTTACAGGTGACGGCGCCATTGACACCACAGGCTGGGATGTAGGTCATTACACATTCCAGGTGAAGACTAAACCGGAAAACGCATGTAACTTGGATGAACAGAGCCCCAAAAGGGAGCTGAACATGATAAAAGGGACGGTAGCCATAAAAGCGGATACGACAGAAGTACCTGAACTCGAAGTTGTAAAACTCACAGTAACGGGTGTAGCCGGTCATGAGGTCACGGTGAAAGCAGACCCTTTAACTAAAAATGTATATTTCCCTGCGGGGATTGATAACAACCCAAGAGATAAAACGACTAATAAGTTCAATGACACAATAGACGATGACGGTATGAGGACCTACGCGGTTGAATTCAACGATACAGGCGCATTTACGATTAGAGTGGATGATAATGATGAAGAGGGATCGTATGATACCGTTGACATAACAGTAACAGACAAAGCAGTTATATTTGACATCCCAGGTACAGTAGTAATAGGGCAGCGGTTTAATATTAAGGGTACCTCAAATACGGGTGACACAGTGACTATTGCAGTAGATGACGAGGTAGTCCAGAAACTGGATGCTATCGTAATAGATGAGAATGGCGAATTTGAGGAGGAGATAGATACAAGCTCAGAGACGGCGCCTGCGGCATTCCAAATTCCGGGTTCCGTGCGATTGAGAGCGTATATAGACAGAGATGAAGGAAAAGGTGACATAAAGGACGACGAAAAAGACGATGGTTCGATTGCGATATTAATGACAAGAGGCGATTTGACGGCAGAGCTATCAACCAATAGTGTAGCGCAGGGCGATGATTTCACGATCACCGGTACTGCCAAGGGATCAAAGGACGTAGATATACTAATAGTAGCACCCAAGGGTTACAGTGGTACAAACATAGAATATAGCTCGAAGAAGGAGATGTATATAGGGAAAACCTCGGTTACGACAAGCGATGATTCATTCTACAAGAAGATCACCGTTGACGATAACTCTGATACTGGACGATATCTCGTTATGGTGCTCACCAAAGGCGCAAATGAGTGGTATGGCAGCGGTAAGGACTGGACTACAATTGAAAAGGCTTTAGCGGACTATTCGCTCAAGACCAGGACACAGGACGAGATACTGGAGGTAATACTGGATATAATGTCATTAAGTGATGACCTCTTATGGATGGACATGGTAAATGTAGAATCACCATATGTAGAACTTAATCCAGTAGCAGATGTGGCCAGTGGAGAACCTCTGGACGTATCAGGAACGACCAACCGAGAGGAAGGATTTACTATTGTCGTCACGGTTAAAGGACCGACAGAGCTAACGCCGGCGACAGTCCCTGCAGAAAACGGTACGTTCAATGCAACATTCGACACAACAGATGCGAAAATAGGAACATACATAGTGAAGGCAGACGATGGTGATGGTAATACATATGAAACGACGGTAAATATAGGAGCAGGCAAAGCGGAGGAACCAGTTGAGGAACCTGTAGTTGAGGAACCTGTAGTTGAGGAACCTGCTGAGGAACCTGCTGAAGAACCGACAACACCAGGATTCGGAGGCATATTTGCCATTGCAGGCTTGTTAGCGATTGCTTACCTTGTACTCAGAAGACGAAAGTAAAGACAAACGAAAACTCAAACTAAAAGGATTTGTGGGGTGTTTTTTTTATCCCCTTTTTTGTTTTTTTAACACTTTTTCTTTTTCAAAAAAAGAAAACCTGTGCTAAAAGAAAAATTGGGTTGGGGTAAAGATTATCAAAAGGAAGGAAAAAGGTTTTAAAAATGTCTGAGATAATTGATATAAAGATATCTGAGGATTTAAAGGCAGAGATGGCGAAATTTGGAGTGAATTGGTCGGAGTATGTCAGAGAATCCATAGATGAGAAAATAAAAAATTTACGGAGGGTAAAAATAGTTGAACATATGGATTTGATTAGAAAGAAAACTGCAGGTAAGAACATAAATATGGCTAAAGAGATAATAGAATGGCGAAAGAAACAGTAGTATTAGACGCATCGATAATCGTGAAGTGGTTTTGCGAAGAAGAGTATACAGATATTGCGCTGAGAATAAGAGATAGATTTTTTGGGCAAGAACTTGATGTTGTCGTTCCTGATTTAATGTTTTACGAAGTCTCAAATGCAATAAGATATAATATGGTACTGTCACTGGAAGAAAAACTTGAACTGATTGAAGATATATACTCAACAGATTTTGAGGTAGTATCATCTACTAAGGAAATCATATCAGAGGCAATGGATTCCGCATTAGATACGGATACAACAATTTATGATAACGTATATTTAGCAGTCGGTAGATTCAAAAGATGTAATCTTATTACTGCGGATAAGGTATTTCGAAACAAAATTAATACAAATGAGGTCATATTCATTGGAGAGCGGGGATGCAGTGATTGATGCTAACGCATGGATTGAATATTTCAAGGGGTCTGAATACTGGAAAATGGCAAAGAAATACATAGATGATGGTAACTGTGCCACACCCACAATCGTTTTGGTCGAGCTATCAGATAGATATCAGCGAGAAGGAGGGAAATTCTGAGAGAAGATTTAGAATTCATACTTGATAAGGCAAAAATTATTTGTTTGACAAAAGAGATTGCAATTAGGGGGGGGAAAAAAACGAAAAAGAAGTTGAGAAAAAACTATCCAAATTTCGGATTGGCCGATGCGATAATATATGAAACCTGTCTTGACAGGTGATGAGCTTTTTAAAGGTGTGGAGGACGTAATTTATATAAAAGACACCGAAAGTAACGCAGCCAGCTAACGATTAGCAGCTTCAGTCCTTGCGAGATATACCCTGTTTAGCCCTTCTCTCGTGCTTTCTGAGATTTTGGGATTGAATTCTTTTAGAATACTTTTTATGTTTTCTAAAGGATACGGCGCATTAGAGTATCGTGCTGAAAGAGCGAGTAACGCAGATTGTGTACATAATTCTGCTTTTTTTGCCATGTTGCCCGCATTGTCTATCCCTGAGTCTGCGTTAAAAATAAATCTACCGATGCCTTCGCAGGTCGCACCCGCATATAATGCGCTTCCGGGCAATGCTCCCTGAATACCTATCCCGATTGATAGTATCATGATTTTGTCATTGTAAATTCTTTTATAGCCATCAAACAGCTCATAAGGTCTATTTGCTGGCTCAATGGTACCAATCGCCCGGATTTTGATTTGTGTCGTTTCTTTACCCGTTTTCACGGGATATGTATAAGTACCAAGCGTACGTTCTCGTAGTTTGTCCATTACATCCGCCTTAAAATAATCCTGCTTCGCTTCTTTATAGCCGTCATGCGTCATGTTGATGACGTGGATAACCCCAGCCATATCGTTTCTTTCGGCTGCTATCTGAAGCGCTCCCGCGCAGTCAGGACCTATCAGAGGTAATACATGTACGGCATCGAACCCTAATTTATAAAGAATATCCGCCGCCTGGAAATTTGTATTTGGAATATCCCCTAATTTCTGGTCTAACCATTTTTCGCATGATATTTCGTTATTTTCTTTATCTCTGCTCTCACAGTTAAACATCAGATTTGCCAATTTGACGCTGTACATTTTCCCAGAGTTTCTTTGCAGCTTCGCCCCTGTTCTTTTCACCATAAATCCCTCGCCCAACTATTGCATAACTATCATATGGATGAACAGCACTAAACGCTGCAGCTATATCTCCACCTTGACCCTTGCCTATACCAGGGAATAAGAATTTTGGCTCTTTGATGATTTTTTGTAATTTAGAGTGATATTTTCTCATGCTCTCCAACTTCGTACCCGGTATAACAAAATACTCAACACCTAACCTTGCAGCATCTAAATATATTCTTTCAGGTGCTTCATCCGCAATGTAGCCCCCTTCGCTGACTATATATCCTCTATGAGTCATCTCACCACCGACAATCGGTGATAAAAACGTTTCTTTGCATGCTTTAACAGTTGCTTTTAATGTTTCTATCCCTGATTGAGGGAAGATAATAACGCCATTGATGCCTGCAGTTTTTAATGTATCTAGTATCTTTCCACTACATATGTCGGGAATATCAGTGCCAAATTTTTGGTGGTCGTAAATTATAGGTAGGTCGGTATATTCACGGATGAGTTCAGTGACTTTGTTTATTCCATGAGACACTACGAGGTCCATCCCAATTTTATAACCTTGAATAAAATCCAAGTCATTCGTCACTTCAACAAGGTCGGCTAAATCGGCAATGTCACTGACATCACAGGCAGGTATGATGCCATGCTTCGAGAAAAATAGTGACATGTTATAGACCCCCTGCTAAATAATTATAAAGCCAATTCCCCATTATTGATGCTGGCAATCCGATAAGTACTCCAACTATTAAAGATATCACATGCAATTTTCCAATGGATCGATATGCTATCCCAAAATCTAGGGGAAAGTAATTCTCCATTAATTGATAAAAGATTTCTCCTTTCGTTTGAGTTATATCTTGTGGTGTCTCACCTCTAGGAACTATACTATATATGCCTTCCCTATCCTTTCTCATCGCTAAAAAATGAAGCAAAAACTTCTCCCAACGGTTGGTAATTTCTGGTAATGTGATTTTAAAATTGATTTTGGATGCTTTTAAGTGAGGAACGAATGTCCCCAGCTCTACAATGTGAACATCATGCATCCTATGCTCTATTCTTCCTTGATTAAAGGAAACATTTACCGTATTTTCCCTGGATGATTTGTTAATAAATTGAGTTATATCATCAAAATTTAATACATATTTGCCCCTAATGTATCCATATCCCTCGGGTAGATCGGAGTTCTTAATTTTAGTTCTAAACTCCCCAAAAGGGTGATTAGCTGGTAATTCTATTGAAATAGTCTCATCTACCGTTGGAATTCTCGATAAAAGATGTAAAAGTTTAATTGCCAATTTATGTTTAGCGTTCCCATTACTATCTATTTCAACAACCCAATCAACTTCTGTATAGAATACTGATGACAAAAAGATCACCTCTAAATGTTTTTGAGAGTATCACCCTCTTTCAATTCATCTGGAAGCATGTAAAAAAAATGAAACGCTATTTCTCCTTCCTTGAATCGTTTCCATTTAAATTTATCGGGTCTATATGAATATGATATTACATCTGTTACTATTCCCCCACTATATTCAACTGCGTCAACCGCATCTAAAACTTCAGCACCCGTTGTGCAATGGTCAGTAAGAATTATTACGTTTGCCCCATGTAACCTACCTTTTATAGGTTTACCTTCGATAGGTGGAATTTTAACTTTTTCGGACTTGATTTCTTTGGTTAGTCTAATCGGGACGTTCGGTATTCCTGTAAGGATAGAAATTGCTCCCGCAAGTCTTATAATCCCAATTGTTCCACCGCTAGACTTCTCAATAGGTGCTAGAAAGTCGATATGTTGCTGTCGTGCTATATCCCTAATTTTATCCCTATATAAAAGAGTGACATCTTCACATTGATTTGGATCATTTACTATGGCATCAAAATCCATGTAATATGACTCCTCAAATCCAACCCTAAAAAAGTGGTAGCTTCGCTTAATTACTCCTTCCTTTTTAAAATATTTGCCTGCTCTTTCATATATTAAAGCCATTTCGCCCTTATCTACAATATTCATTAATATCTATTCCCCCCTATATATACTTCTTCTGCTTTTTTGTCGCTTTCCAAAAGGCATGAATAATAATCATTAATGGCTTTAAATAAGTAATTTAATGCTTTGTCCATGTTAGCTTTTTTATCTTCTGAATGGAGGGTTTGCTGTATAAACGAGCCTAACTCTTTTGAAAACAAAGTGATAGTAGGAGACTCGCGAGGAAAACCAAAGGAGGCATCTGTTGCAAAATTATACCAAAAATCGTTAATTAATTTTTTAACTAAATATAAAACCGAGAGAGATTTTTCATCTACCACTGAAGCTATATCAACGAGATCTAAATCTACTACAAGCGTTCGAATTTTACCTAAATATTTAACCTCACCAGTTCCTAGCTTTTCGGCAAACTGGTCAAGATCCTGTAAAATTATTTCAATCTCTCCCTTCCCCAATTCCGCCTTTTTTCCATTATCGCTCGCCATTATATTTCACCTTGTTACTTACCTTCTTCACCTTCCAATATTTATACGGAGTTTTTTGATAACACTCTATTCTACCTTCCGCTTCTAGGATGCCAAGATATTTTGATGCTGTAGTAGAAGAAATCCCCAAATTTTGTGCGATTTCCGCGGTAAACCTGTCCGTACCGTCTTGAAGTAACTGCATAATTTTATCTTTTATTTTACTCATAAATATATTATTGATAATTATGAGTATTTAAAGTTTTCGATTAAGTTAAGACATTTACCTTTTACTTAAATATTTAAGTATATAATTATCAGAAAGTAAAAGCACTTATCTTAACTTTGCGTTTCTTAACTAAAGAGCCCTTTAGAACCTTTTTTTTAGCATTTTCATCTATCCTCTCTGCCCTTTAACACGACTATTTTTCAGGCTTAACAGCAATATGATTCACTAAAAACAAGCCCTTTACAAATCCTCTTCCTTTTTTATCTGATGTCTTTAGGAGTTTATGGAATTGCGCGAATGATGTTTTAGATTTGGGGATAAAGAAAAAGATACAAGACCTGCTCATCTACCACATGGGTCTTTAACAAGTTTCGATGTATTTATGAGAATATCTACTCCACACCGCCACAGATTGAGCTTTTTCAAACCTCTGAAACCGTAGTGTGAGTAAAGACCTGCGTCCTTGTTTATAGGTGATATCGGTTCATGGTTCTGCCAATAAAAAAGCGCAGTTTATGCAGGTGCTGAGTATAGCTGCCAGAAAAATAAAGGGAAGCGAAGCGGATTATAACTTGAAGAGGCAAAAAGATATACAAATCCAAATTAAAAGTAGATATGACATAGAGGGTAGGTCAGAGAAGATAATATAGGGGTTAGAACCGCCTAACGATACCGAAACTCATGTTACTTCTACTTGTGAATATACCGTTGGGTCGTCCACACCCGCTTCTTCAAACCCACGTCGCCGACGCAAACACGACTCGCAAACCCCACAATGCTTCTCCTCACCTAAATAGCATGAATAAGTCAAATGTAGAGGTGTTTTTAGTTCTATTCCCTTCTTTATTATATCTGTTTTAAACAAATCAACTAAAGGCGCTTTTACTGTTGGCGGCTGGCAATAAGAAGCCACTGCTTTCTCTAATACTGCATTATACCGTTCAACGAATTCCTTCTCGTTGTCGGGATACGACATAGCCTCCTCTGCATTGAACCCCACGAAGATAGCATCTGCGGAAATAACTTCTGCATAAGCGCTCGCATGGGCTAAGAGAATCAGATTTCGGCATGGCACCCAGGTAGACGGCGTCGCTTTTTCTTTATCTAAATTCACAGCTTCGCCTATCGGAACTTTTCTCTCGAGGTCGGTCAGAGAAGACCCGCCAAGCTCCTTCAGGAAGGGTATTTCCACGAACTTCATCGTCTTCGCATCTAAGTAAGCAGCTATTTTTTCTATCGCTTCTTTTTCACTCGCTTCCGCTCGCTGTCCGTAAGAAACGTGGAAGAGGTGCAATTCGTAACCTTCTTGCGATGCTATGGCTGTTGCGAGTGTGGAATCTATTCCGCCGGAGCATACACAAACTGCTTTTTTTGTCATTTTGTTTAGTTTCTAATAGATTAGAGTACTAAAGAAAGGCGAATAGAAATACCCGGACACCCGTACATTTCCACTGGAACTCACATTTCGGTCGATGTGTACCCTTATACCCAAACCGCTAAAAACCGGTCCGACCTTTGCCATAGTTTTCACTTCACAAAAAACCCACTCATGTAAAACATTAGAAAAGAGAGGAATACCCAATCCTTCTGGAAACCCTCTTTGAACATATCCCGGTAAATCAAAAGTTTTTGCAAGAACAGGAGCAATAAAGCATAATATCCAACTAAAATTAATTATTGAGACAGATTAACGCTGATTAGCACAGAAGAAATTAAATCCGTGTAAACCTGTGTAAATCTGCGTCTTAAATAGGTAGAAGTTTATACTTTATATACAGCAAGATACGCGCTATAGCTATCCATACCGGCTGTTAACTGCCTAAAAACTTATTTACTTAAAAATTATATGAAGTTATTGTGAGAAACATTCGTAGCACCATGACAAAAGTACAGATACCCTACGGTTCGGAACAGATAGAGTTGAACATAGAAGGTAAATTGTTAAACCTCGATAGCAGCAGGAGGAGTAATAAAGAGAACAAAAAATATGACGTGATAAGACATGCTCTTCAAAACCCTATCGGGACAAAAAAGCTTCGCGAGATAGTGGCCACCAAAAAAGCAGCAGAAATCGTTGTTGTTATTGACGACCATACACGAAACGCACCGACGGAGAAAATGCTTGACGCTCTGGCAGAGAAAATAGGAGATGAGCTTAATATCACCCTGCTCGTAGCTTGTGGTACCCATGAGGGACCTACGGAGGAAGATTTAAAGAGGATGCTCGGTAAATGCTTTTCTCGGTTTGATATAAAAATACATAATTGCGATGCGAAAGATTTGATTTATTTAGGGACGACAAGTAGAGGGACGCCCGTAAGCATAAACAAGATCTACGTAGAAGCCGATATGAAAATATTAACTGGGGACATAACCCTACACTACTACGCTGGGTTCGGTGGTGGAAGGAAGAGCATACTTCCGGGGATTTCATCGCGAGAGGCGATAAAAAGGAACCATGCGCTTTTAGTTGATAAACATGCAAGAACCGCAAATTTAGATAATAACCCTGTGCATCTGGACATGTGCGAAGCTGGCTCTTTCGTACCCCCTGATTTCGTAATAAATACGGTTTCCGATAATAACGGTAATCTGGTGGATGCCTATGCAGGCGAGATGCACACCGTGTTTCTTAAGGGAGTTGAGGTCGCAAAGGATTTGTTCTGCATCGAAAATAACGATTTGTTCGATGTATTAGTAGTAAGTGCCGGAGGTTTTCCAAAAGATAGAACCTTGTATCAGGCATCAAAAGCAGTTGAGAATTGCTATCGCAGTTTAGCCCCAGGAGGTAAGTTTATTCTCATTGCGGAATGCAGGGAAGGTATTGGCGACACATATTTCGAAGAATGGATGAACAAATATGCAAGCTATGAAGCAGCGGCAGCCGCAATCAAGACAAGTTTTGTGCTCGGGGGGCATAAAGCGTACTATGTACGAAGAACGATGAATAGAGTCCGGTTGTCTATTGTCTCAGGACTGGATAGTAACACGCTAACGAAATGGGGGATAAACAGTTATAAATCCGTTGCGGAAGCAGTGGAGAGCGAGATAGGACATAGTATAACGAGTAAGGTAGAAGATGCTACAAAAGATAATATTAAAATAGGTATATTAAAAAATGGTTTAGATACTTTATTAATTAAAAGTTAAAATAGTAGAAGGAGAAGTGATAGGTGAATAGGAATGACAAATTTTGCGAAACAGAAGAGGATAGCAGCTCAGGTAATGAAAGTAGGAAAGGGTCGGGTATGGATAGATCCAGAAGCTACTGAAGATGTCATGGGTGCTATAACGCGAGAGGATATCCGCGGTTTGATTGAAGATGGGATAATAAAGAAGAAGGATAAGATAGGTGTAAGCAGGGGACGAGCTAGAGAGTTAGCAATTAAAAAAGCACTTGGACGCCGAAAGGGGCAAGGATCACGGAAAGGCGCAAAAGGTGCGAGAGGTGGTAAGAAGCGCAGGTGGATAACAAAAATAAGAGCGTTACGGCGTAGATTAAAAGAGCTTAGGGATGATGGTTCCGTAGATAAAACCATATATCATAAGTTATACATGAAGGCGAAAGGTGGAGAAATAAGAAATATTTCACATTTAAATGATATTGTAGACAACTTATAATAAAGAGGCAATGTAGAATGACAAAAAGAACAAGTGCAAGCGGTCCCACATATCGCGTTCCTTTCAGAAGGCGGCGAGAAGGTAAGACGGATTATCGTAAGAGGTTACGGCTTTTGTTTAGCAGGAAACCTCGTGTAGTAGTAAGAAGAAGCAATAAATACGTAAAAATGCAGTTGGTTTCGACTGATACTGCCTTCGATAAAACTTTAGTATCTGTAATCTCATCAGAGCTGGATCGGTATGGATATAAAGGAGGAAAGAGCAACCTACCAGCGGCGTATCTTACAGGATTGTTGTTTGGTGAAAAAGCAAAGAAGGCAGGGTTTGATGAAGGAATATTTGATATTGGACTGCTAACACCGGTTCATGGGTCTAAAGTGTATGCGGTGCTTAAAGGTGTGATTGATTCTGGTATGGAAGTTCCTCATGACAGTGTTGTTTTTCCATCTGATGAACGTATTAGGGGAGAACATATTGCAGCGTTCTTGAATGACACAACTATAACAGACAATTTTGAGATGGTAAAGGAGAATATAAAGGCAGGAAGGGCAGTAGATAAAGAGGAAACTAACGAAACATGACTAAAGCAGCAGGGTGGAAGAGAGAAGAAGAGGTATGGGTACCGTCAACAAGATTGGGTAAGTTGGTGCAGAGTGGAGAAATAAAAACGATAGAAGAAGTTCTTAGTTCAAGACATCCATTAAAAGAATTTCAAATTGTAGAAGCCGTTATTCCAGACCTTGTAGAAGAAGTTCTGGATATAAACATGGTGCAGCGGATGACAGATTCGGGCCGGAGAATAAAGTTCAGGGTATGTGTGATTGTAGGTAACAAGGATGGATACCTTGGCATAGGCACGGGCAAAGATGCTCTTGTTCGTAACGGGATAACAAAAGCGATAAGGGCTGCTGAACTGAACCTAACGTACATAGATAGAGGTTGCGGCTCTTGGGAATGCAATTGTGATGAGATGCATTCTGTGCCTTTTTCAGTGACAGGTAAATCAGGCGGGGTTTCTATAACATTTAAACCAGCGCCGAAAGGTCTGGGTCTTGCTGCTGGCAATACACCGAAGAAAATTCTGGAGTTCGCAGGTATTAAAGATATCTGGACAAAAACAAAAGGAAAGACACGAACTACGTTAAATCTTTCTATGGCTACTTTTAACGCTTTGAAGGCGACTTCTACGATAAAGACAATGTCATAAAGGTGATTTTTATGTATGCAATAATAATGCTAAGGGGAATTGTAGGATTAAGACCAGAGATAAAACATACGTTAGGGCTGCTTCGGTTGCATAAAGTCAATCACTGTGCGGTAGTGGAAGAGAATGCGTATTACCGAGGGATGATAACAGTAGTAAATGCTTATGTAGGCTGGGGTGAGATTTCTGAAGAGGAACTTGAGGAGTTGTTGATCACGAGAGGAAGATTAGAGGGAGGTAAGAGATTGACGGATGTATATGTACAGGAACAGACACCTTATGGCACGATAAAAGAGTTAGCTCATGCACTGTATTCGGGCGAAGTTGCGATGAAGGATTTGAGGGAATATAAAATAAAACCGCTATTCAGGCTGCATCCTCCGCGAAAAGGGCATAAAGGTATTAAACGGGCTGTTAAACAGGGCGGTGAGCTTGGTTATCACGCAGAGAAAATAAATGAGTTGTTGCATAAGATGAGGTGAAAAAAAATAAAGAACCATAATTAGACATTTTCTTTTAGTGAAGTTTAGGTAAAATTATTGTTCACTCTGACCTATACAAGTCCTTACCAGTAACTCAAGTTCTTTATTTTGGTAATCGAACTCAGCCACAACCCTTTTCAGGTTATCGGGTAACTTCCTGTACCCCCATAAGCACCGCTTTTTTGTCTCTTCCACACCATTTCGGATGAAGTAATAGGGCAGATTTACATGGAAAAATGAGATGCTGTCGGCATCTCTTAAAATATCAATGCGTCTCGTGCCTCCCGTTTCATGATGGCGCACCAGAAAAAAGACATCATCGGCTAATTTTTTACTTATGCTGCACTCTTTCATTATTTCCGCCAGGATCTTAGCACTGTTTGAAGCATGGGCTTCTTTAAACTCATCGTAATCTTTATAATCTTCGCGCCTTACTTTCCGTTCCTCAATGGCTCTTTCTATATCATGACCCAAAGCAGCTATTCTTAAGGAATCATCAGCATCAGGTTTTAATTTAAGCAGCCACTCCAGAGTATTTTTCGAGTGTATTGGGTCTTCAGGAACCTGAGATTTTTTAATGATCCATTCCATCTTCTTTTTTACACAATCAATATCATCCATTTTTATCTAGAACCACTATCCTCCTGATATTTTCTGTATTCATCAAAAGAGCGATTGTAACAAGGATTATAAGAGTTTGATT
>JAPWVK010000091.1 GCA_029241965.1 Candidatus Methanophagales archaeon | reverse complement strand
CGGTAGCTATCGACAAAAAATGAGAAAAATGAGAAAATGAACTGTTAAGTGGAGTGAAAACCCGAAAAAGATACCAAAAATCGAAAATATGAGCAATAAGTCTTAGTGGATTCTTTAAAAAGGAGTTAATCAAAATTCTCTCATGATTTAAATGATTTGAAGCAATCATATAAATATTTCTCTTGGGTTCAAAATGCTATTGAATTTAACGCTTTGAGTCTATATGAAGTTCCGAGCGAAGCGAGGATTTTTGGCACACATGTGAGGATGTGTAGGTGGCATGTCTAAATCTATTCAGGTTAAACACGACTACTTTGAGATATGGAGTCATATATTATACAGTTTGGCAGATGAATTTACAAAAAAACAGAGTCAAGAATCGTTTTTACCGACGAAACGGACAGAGTAGAAGGATGAGTTAATAAGGTTTCGGGATATTCTTTAGGAGAAGTTTGAAAAAGGGAAAAGCTGGCGCTATCGGATTTTTTAGTAAAAATCACTAAATGTAGCTTCTTTGTCTTACGTTTTATAGGCCAGCTCTGTTTCACAATAGAGAACACCCGTCACCTTAATTATTTAACCCAAAACCCATATGAATTAAATACGCATTGTAACGAAAAGATATGAGCACAAAAATGGCGAAGAACAAGATATACATAATTGACGTCACGAACCGTGACGGAGTGCAAACGTCGCGATTGGGATTAGCGAAGTTAGAGAAGACATTGCTGAACTTTTACCTGGATGATGCAGGAATATTCCAGAGCGAGTTTGGGTTTCCGATAACCAAACATGAGACGAATTATTTGAACGCCAATCTGGAGTTGGCAGAAATTGGGGCACTGAAACGCATACGACTCGCAGGGTGGATGAGAGCAATGAAAGAAGATGTCGAAGAAGGCTTCCGACTGGTGCCGAAACTGAAACACGTTAATTTGAGCATATCCACATCCAAGCAGATGATGCAAGGCAAATTCAAGTGCAAATATACGTGGCCTGAACTATTAAACATGATGGGCGATGCTGTTGACGCAGCTAAGGACTATGGTGCCGAGTCCATCGGAATAAATGCGGAAGATGCTTCAAGGACGAAGTTCAAAAAGCTAGTTGAACTTGCAGATGCCGCTAAAGAACACGGTGCTGATAGGATTAGATACTGTGACACATTAGGATACGACGATCCGTTCACAATATATGACAGAATAAAAGCGCTTGCAGAAACGGCAAATATCCCTATCGAACTTCATTGTCACAATGATTTGGGCATGGCGGTTGCATGTTCTGTCGCAGGAGCTAAAGCAGCAATAGATGCAGGTGTGGATGCCTATATCAATACGACAGTGAATGGCATAGGCGAGCGAGCGGGCAATGCAGATCTGGTATCTACCATTCTTGCGATAAAGAAAGCCAGCGGGTTTGAAAATAAATATCTCCTGGACGAGCATATTGATTTGAGCCATGCTTGGAAGATATGTAAATATGCCGCGCTATCTTTCAAAGTGCCCATACATCCTAACCAGCCGGCGGTAGGCGATAACGCTTTCGCTCATGAATCAGGAATTCATGCTGACGGTGCACTGAAGGATTTCAGGAATTATGAACTGTATCACTTCACCGAAGTAGGTAGGGGGCATATCGAGGAGATTGAGACCGGCAGGCTCATAACCGCAGGAGCATTCTCGGGAATAAAAGGGTTCAAGAACGTGGCGGGAAGATACGAGCTGAAATTTAAAGATGACGATGAAGCACGGAAGATATTAGAGCTCGTAAGGTATGCGAACGTGCACACGCAGAAGCCCGTGACCGAAGACGAGATGAGGTTCATTGTGAAGTATCCAGAGCAAGCCCGGAAGCTTCTGACGTTTCAGCCATGAGGGAATGAAGAGTGGGAACTCCTAAATCCTGAGCCCCAAATCATAAACAATATCTGGAAAGGGTCAATACATCGTTCAGTTTTTTTGATGACAAAATAATTTAACGCATTCTTTGTGATGCGTTATGAATGCTGAGGAAGAAGAGAGAATAGAAGCCGTAAATAGGTATATTATGGGGTGATAAACCGTCAAATATTTGTAGAGACGCCGGTAGTTGTGATAGCTGAAGAAAAGGAAAAAACGCACAAAACCTGGTACACATCGCTTTATAACAAAACTTTTGGTGGAAAGCATCGAAAATTTAAAAAATCGAAAAGCTTTTATATACCTATGACAAACGTATAGTTTAGGTCATAGGCACTCGTGCTTAAAGGCAGGCCTGTACTTAAGTAGGGGGTATAGTGACTTCGTGATGATTTTATAAATATCGATTAAAAAATAAAAAGTATTTACGCTTGGTGTTTTATTTATAAATGAAGTTAAAAAAGTCAAGGGGGTAGGTAAGAAAAGATGGAAGAGCTAGAACCTACGTTAGATGTATTTTCGATACAAAAAGAAAAACAGTTACCAATAAATAGTATAATTCACGGAGACTGTGAAGAAATATTAAAAAAAATCCCAGATAATAGTATAGATTTGATTGTAACATCTCCGCCTTATGCGGATAGCAGAAAAAAAACTTATGGTGGCATATCCCCGGACAAATATGTGGAATGGTTTCTTCCAAAAACAAAAGATCTTTTGCGAGTGTTAAAACCAACGGGAACCTTTATTTTAAACATTAAAGAGAAAGCTGTAAATGGAGAACGACATACGTATGTTATTGAAATTATTTTGAATATGAGAAAACAAGGTTGGCTATGGACTGAAGAATTTGTGTGGCACAAAAGAAATTGTTATCCTGGCAAGTGGCCGAATAGATTTAGAGATGCGTGGGAAAGATGTCTACAATTTAACAAAGATAAAAGGTTTAATATGTATCAGGAAGCGGTTATGGTGCCAATGGGGGATTGGGCACAAACTAGACTAAAGAGTTTGAGTGAAACCGATAAAATACGAGACGAATCGAAATCAAACAGTGGGTTTGGGAAAAATGTCTCCAAGTGGGTAGGGAGGGAAAATGCATACCCTACAAATGTTCTTTATTTAGCCACTGAATGTTATAATAGAAATCATAGTGCCACCTTTCCTTTTTCTTTACCAGAATGGTTCATAAAACTCTTTACTAAAGTGGGGGATGTAGTGCTCGATCCTTTTGTTGGAGTAGGAACAACTGCAATAGTAGCTAATAATATGCATAGAAGATACGTAGGGATAGATATTAAAAAAGAATATTGTGAATTCGCAAAAAAAGAGATTAATAATGGAAAACGAAAGAGGACAAAATAAATGAACTCACTTGACATTCAAACGTTAAACAACTTTGTTAACAAAAATATAGAGAAGTTTCACAATAACAAATTAAAAACCCTCAATGATATTGATTTAAAAAAGATTTTAAAAAAGAAAAACCCCTATTTATTTAAAGCGAAAAACATCACATTGGCATCTATTTTTATTACTGAAATTCTTGACGCTTTTTTGTCATCTTCAGAAGAAAAACAGTTTGGCGATTTTTTAGAAGAGCTCGCAATCTTTATTTCCGCGTCGACGTGTGATGGTCGAAAATCATCTGCTACGGGGATAGATATCGAATTTGATAAGAATGATGTACATTATTTGATTTCTGTAAAGTCGGGACCAAATTGGGGAAATAGTTCGCAACAGAGGAAGCAAATAGACGATTTTAATAAAGCAGTAACGGTACTAAAACAATCAGAGCACACTTTACATGTTCAACCGGTTTTGGGTATTTGCTATGGAAAAACAAAAACGAGCTACATACATAGTTATATGAAAGTTGTAGGCCAAAACTTTTGGTATCTTTTGAGCGGTAATGAATCACTTTATACTGATATTATTGAACCAATAGGATATGAAGCCAAAAGACATAATGACAATTTTATTAGGAAGAAGGATGAGATTATAAACAGGTTTACGGAGGATTTTCTAAAGGAATTTTGTGATGGCGGTGTTATTAATTGGGTGAAATTGGTTCAATTCAATAGTGGCAATCTGGATTTAGCGGATAAATAGCGATATGGGATGGATAGAAATGAGAACGAACAGCAATATGCAACAAAGAGGATGCACCCGAATTCATTCGGGTGTGGAATGGTTGGGGCTTCATGAATCTATCACGATGTCCGCAATAAGAAGTTGGAGTGGTCGCGAAATTCGATTCAACCCGCAGAAGTTGTTAGCGCAAATCCCAAAACTGCTAAGATCAATCCCCTCCCAGCTCTCCGAGAACATCGCCTAACTTATCAAAGTTCTCCCCGAATGCCGTCCAGTTCTTGCCCATGGAATCGAGAATCGCATCATAATACATCTGCGCTTCTGTTATCAGCGCCTCAGTTGACTTCTCCCCTTCTTCCGCACCCGCTTCCGCCGCACCTGGTCTGGTTTTACCGAAGAGTGCAACGAGTGCCTTGTCAAGGTCTTCCTCCATCACCACCCTCTCGCCGTCTGAGACCAGCACTCGTTTGAGTTCGGGCATCTGCCCGGTCTCTGCCTGTATGTAAAGCGGCTCTATGTACAGGATCGAATCCTCAAGCGGTATCACCAGCAGGTTCCCTCTCGTCACCCTGGATCCCTGTTGTGACCAGAGCGTTAATTGTTGTGAGATCACGGCATCCTGATCAAACTTCGCCTCGATCTGCAGGGGACCATATACCAGTTTCTCCTTGGGGAATTTGTAGAGCAGTAGTTCCCCGTAATGATCCTCATCCGAACGGGCAGCGAGCCATGCAACCATGTTGTCCTTCTTTATTGGTGTTACTGACCTCATCAGGACGAATTCTTCCTTCACCTCTCCCGGAAGCTTTATTATGATATAATAGGGATCAACCGTAACTTGCTGACCTGTCCCGTACACCTCGTTCGGGATCTGCCACGCATCCTCCTTGTTGTAGAAGACCTTGACGTTAGCCATGTGATATGTGTTGTAGATTGCGGACTGGATATTGAAGAGATCTTCCGGGTATCTGACATGTTTCTTAAGCCCGTCAGGCATCAGGTCAAAGGACTTGAAGTACCCCGGGAAAATTTTTTCATAAGTTGCGATTATCGGGTCGGTGGTATCGACGATATAGTACGTCACGTCCCCGTTGTACGCATCAACCACGATCTTTACGGAGTTTCGCACGTAATTGATGGAGCCGTGTTTCTCTGAGTAGGGGAAGTTGTCTGTTACGGTGTATGCATCCAGCATCCAGAAGAGTCTGCCTTCACTGATGACGAGATACGGGTCTTCGTCAAGTGTGAGGAATGGACTGATCTTTGAGATCCGCTCCTTGATGCTCCTATCAAACAGGATCTTGCTCTCAGGGGTGATCTCTCCGGATAGCATGATCTTGATGTCAGCAAAGCGCATCGCCATCAGCAGTTCCTTTGTGGATGAGTCCAGCTTCACCCCTCCGCTCCCATCGTATTGGATGTACTCATTGGTATCGCCCATGGGATAATCAAACTCCGGTGTTCTGGTGTTTACCATCACGAAATCATTATCCAGCTCGCCGTAGTAGATCTGTGGCACCTCGATTTGCAGTTCTTCATCAGGAACCGTATATACAGGGGGAATATCCTTTATGAGATAGTTTGGCATGCCCTCTTTTGTGACGCTGTTTACAGGGCTCATCACGACACCGAAACCGTGTGTATATACCAGATGGAGATTCACCCACGTCTTTGCCTGAAGTCGTTCCTGATTCATCTCTCTTGGGGCAATCATCACCTCGGTGTAGCTTCCGTTGATATCGTACCGGTCGATGTCAATCCCTGAAAGGTCATAGTAGAGCCTCATCTCCTGTGTTTGCTTGTACGTCTGTGTGAGCGGTCTCCAGTCCAGAATCCTGACATTATCAAGAGTATCCGTCGCGTTCGATAGGATTTCGGGGGTCATCATCTCGACAGAGAAGTCTTTCTCCTCCACGTCAGTCAGTCCGTAAGCGATCTTTGTGAACTTGATGTTACTCTCGATGTATGGCTGTTCCAGCTTCTCCTCGTTTGGCGAAACCTTGAAAGCCTGCACAAATCCAGGAACCACAGCCGGAGCAATTACGGACACCAGCAGATAAAGCACGACTACGGACACCAATATATTCCTTTTTCCCTGACTTTGCTGCCTCGAGATTGCGAATATCCAGACGTAACACAGTACTGCGATGATTATCGCCATGATCATCAGTATCTTGATTACCGGCAGGTATGCAACGACATCAGCGTAGCCAGCCCCCACCACAATCCCTTTTTCAGAGTACATGATCGAGAATCTGGCAAGGTAGTGACCTGCAGCGAGAAGGACGAAGAAGAACGATCCAAGGACTGTTAGATGCACCAGTGCCTTCTGCCCCATGCCTGAGATTGCTGATTTGAAGTCAACACCATAAGTTGTACCGTCCGCTGCGATGATCTCTGGCTGTTTGAAGAAGCGGACTATGAAGGACTGCAGGTAATCCACAAGCACCATGATGATCGTGATTATTACACAGACCATCAGGAAGTTCCGGACAGCGAGCATGAATGGCAGGGAGAAGACGTAAAAGGATACGTCCTTTGAAAAGATCGGATCCTGCAGGTTAAAGGGCACCTGATTCATGTACTGTAGCACTACGAACCATTTGGCAGAGCTTGCAAGCCCCACGAAGAAGGATATGACCAGAACAACCATGAACTTCAACTTGAAAGAGATCTTTGACTCGTTCAACCTCGAAGAGATCTGGAGATTGATCAGGGCAAACGCGAGAAAAACCAATGCTGGGAGTATGAAGAGTAGTATCTTTGCCTTTAAGCTGATCATGAAGATCTGGGACGCGCCAAGAGCATCAAACCACCAGTAATCGGTAATCAGCCGGACTATCCCGGATATGGACAGGATGAAGATCACTAATAGGGCGATGACAATAGCGTTGAATCGATCCCGGTCCTGTGGCATAGTAGATGATAAGGGATGCACCTCTTATAAAGGCTGTGAAAAAACTCCGCAGTGCTACAACCAGCGAGCATACGTCCTTGACCACGGCAATTAGGCACACGAACGGGCGTGAGTGGGAAGTGTTCGATTGCGTGTTTGAACAGGTGGGTGGCGCACAGAGCACACTCGAAGGTTGATAATGAGATTGATCAGAATGTTTATAGTCCCCGCGGCAGAAGACCCCGCTACTTGTAACGGGGATGAATGCCGCACCAAAACCTTTAAATACGCTCCAAGTGACTGATTAACGAAAAGAATGCTATATTCTCACAACCACTGCCCTATACTACCTTGTTTTACTTTTGGCATCGAAATCCGTTCCAACGCTTTACTCACCCGCTCTTCCGCGAAATCATGCTCCACACAGAGAAACTCTTTTACTTTCGCCTCGTCTGGCGCACACCATTTTATATCATAAGATTCGGTCACCGCAGGATGTAAGAATATATCACGAACGAGTTCATAATTCTCTATTCCTGCCTCTTCCTCTATTTTTGATTCGGCTATCAATTTTTCGATGCTATGATATTTCTTAATGAGCTTTAACGCAGTCTTAGCACCTATACCCTTTATTCCTTCGTTGAAATCCGTGCCCACCAAAATACCGAGGTCTACAAGCTCTTCACGGCTGATCCCTTGCTTTGCTTCGAATTGTTTTAAGTTGAGGACTTCAATCCGCACCTTCTTTCTTGGTGCACTGAGATTTCTTATCACAATAGGAGCGCCAAAAAGCAGTGAATCGTAGTCCTGCGAGGAAACGAGCTCGGCATCTCCTTTTATTACTATATATGCCGCCTGTGCTTCACCTTCGGATAGTGCTTGCACGTGTGGGATGCCCATATACGTTAAGAGCGTCTTCGATTCCTCTACTATCGCCGCGTCAACTTTTGCCGATGCTTTAGCATACTTGAGCGCTTCTTTCGGTGCCTCCGCTTCTTCCCATTTCCTTCGCGCCACCTCTCGCCGTTTCGACCTGGCTTTGATTACTTCTGCTTTTAACTTAGATGGTTTGCCATCAAAAACGAATACGGGCTTTATCCCCTTCTCCATCAAATTTGTTGTGCGGTATATCAATCCAGAGAGGTGGGAAGTCGTTCTACCCGAAGAATCTTTCAGGGGTGTTCCATCCGGCTGGCGGATGATGCTTAAGAATTGGTAAAGCGTGTTATACGCATCAACTGCAACTATTTTGCCTGAAAACGCCTCTATACTCGTTTCTTCCGGCTCTAATATCTCAGCAATACTCGTTCCCATTTTTATCGGATTACGTTAATGTAACAGAAATAAAAGAAATAAAAATAACATAAGCTAATAGACTTTAAAAGATAATCAACATGAGTCATTTACGTGTGTAACGGAGAAGAAGAATAGAGATGAGTGTCGTTGAAGTATTGGTAGAAGGAGGAAAAGCGAGCCCGGGACCACCTCTGGGTCCGGCTCTGGGACCGCTCGGAATAAACATAAAAGAGGTAGTAGGCAATATAAACGAGCTAACGAAGGGTTATGTGGGAATGGAAGTCCCGGTGAAGATAACCGTTGGTGGTGATGGTAAGGTTGACATAACAGTGGGCTCACCACCGACCGCGGCATTGATAAAGAAGGAATTGGGTATCGAAAAGGCACAAACGGACTCCACAACTGATTATACTGGCGATATCTCGATAGAGCAGATAAAAGAGATAGCGCAGAAGAAGAAAGAGGAGATGTTAGCCAATTCGTTAAAGAGCGCAGTAAAAGAGGTGATAGGCTCTTGCTGTTCGATGCGCGTGAGGATAGAGGGTAAGGATGCGAAGGAGATGCAGCGTGAGATTGAAGCAGGTAAGTATGATGAGGTGATAGCATAAGATGGAAGCGGAAGAGGTGGTGGATGCGGTAGAAAAGGTATTGGATTCACCAGAGAGAAAATTTGTGGAAGGCGTAGACCTCTGCATAAATTTGAAGAACGTTGACTTGAAACAACCGAAGAACAGGATAAATTTGGATATTTATTTACCAAAGACTTTTCGTGAGCCGAAGATAGGCGTATTTGCATCTGGAGAGGTAGCATTAAAAGCGAAGGAAGCAGGTGCGGATGTGTTAGACCCGGAAGAACTGAAGAAGATGGATAAGCAGAAGGCGAGGGCGCTGGTAAACAGGTATGACCTTTTTGCCGCTGACGTAGCTTTTATGGCGCTTATAGGTAAAAGTTTGGGTACCGTTCTGGGTCCAAGAGGTAAGATGCCCATACCCATTCCACCGGGTGCTGACCCTGTACAGATATTATCGAGATTGCAGAGAGTCGTGAAGGTGAAGTCGAAGACCACGACTTTTTGGGTGAATATAGGCCGTAAGGACATGTCTGCAAAAGATATAGCAGAGAACGCCGTAGCGGTGATAAAAGCGGTTGAATCTCATCTGGAACGGGGATTGCAAAATATCGGTTCTATTTACATGAAAGCGACCATGGGTCCCGCAGTGAAAGTGGTGTGAATAAGATGAAAAAAAGGGTGACGAGAGCTAAGGAATGGAAGAAGGAGCAGGTCGAATACCTGAAAGACTTGGTTGGGTCCTACAATACAGTGGGCATAGCGAAAGTAAGAGGGATAGGTGCTAACCAACTTCAGCAGTTAAGAAAAGGATTGCATGAGAACACGCAGATGCGTGTATCGAAAAATAGGTTGATATCCCGTTCGTTGGAGGAAAGCGGGCTGGAGGAGATGGTTAATTTTGTAGAAGACCAGATGGCGCTGATCTTTACCAATTTGGATGCGTTTGAATTGTATAAAAAAACGGAGGAGGGGAAGATACCTGCGCCGATAAAGGCAGGTGCTATCGCGCCTCATGATATAGTACTCGATGAAGGACCCACCTCGCTTAAACCCGGACCGATAGTAGGGGAATTACAGAATTTAGGTATTCCCGCGGGGATAACAGGGGGGAAAATAGAGATAAAGAAGAGAACGGTAGCGGTGAAAGAGGGCGAAAAAGTCGCTCCTGCATATGCAGATATGTTAGCCAAGCTGGAGATATACCCGATGAAGGAGGGACTGGATTTGTCCGTAATATACGACCGCGAAGCTCAAGTGCTATTCACGCCTGACGTTCTTCATGTAGATCCCTTAAAGTATTTCGAGGACTTTAAAGAGGGTGCGAAAGCGGCTTTCTCGCTTGTCACGCGCATAAAGTACGACTATCCAACTCCTTATACCATCGCGGATCTGTTACGAGAAGCGGGTGATAAATCATTGGCTTTGGCGGTTAATATCGCATATGCAACGCCATTGACGATAAAACCGTTGCTCCAGAAGGCGCACACGGATGCGAGAAACTTGGCGATAAATGCTTGCGTATACGAGAACGATACGCTACCGTATTTGCTAACAAAGGCGCGTTCGCAGGCGCAAAGTTTAGCCTCATACCAGCAGAAGTAATCAGGGAAGGATAAGTCACCGAATTTAGAGTGTTAAGGCGCACCACACTTCGACCTGACCGAAAGGTTTTTATAGAGACCTTTTCATCTCTAGGTCATAAAACATATTTCATGTCCACCATCGGCGAAGGAAAAAGGGCGAAAAAATGAAAACAGTCGCGGTCATTCCATGCTACAATGAAGAGGTTGCAATTGGAAGCGTGGTTCTAAAAGCGAGAGAGCAGGTTGAGAAGGTTCTGGTAGTGGATGATGGCTCAACGGATGCGACCGCGGAGATCGCACGTGCTGCGGGGGCAAACGTTATTTCCCATGAGAAAAACGAAGGCAAAGGCGCAGCGATAAAGACTGCCCTGGAATATGTTGCGGGAAATGGATTTGATACACTTGTGCTACTCGATGGTGACGCTCAACATGACCCAAATCAAATCCCATTGCTTTTAAAACCATTTCAACGTGATAATGCAGATATCGTTATTGGATACCGGAGTCCAGAGCAAATGCCTTTTCACAGAAGAGTTGGAAGGCAGGTGCTTGATTATACAACCGGCATCAGCGGGGCAACTACGGACTCACAATCGGGGTTCCGAGCACTGAATCGCAGGGCTGTTGATGCGTTAGAATCAAAGAATCTCCGTGGAAATGGTTTTTCAATAGAATCTGAAATGTTACTGGCAGCAGAAGAGTTAAACCTAAATATTCAAGAAGTCCCGATTACATGCAGCTATGGAAACGGTAAGACTTCGACAAAGAATCCTATCTCACACGGATTTGGTGTGCTTGGCTCTATTATTCGGTTAATAGCAGAGGAAAGACCTTTAGTCTTTATGGGTATTCCCGGATTAGTGTTGATTTTTATGGGGTTCTTCTTCGGGTTGAAACTCCTACAACTATACAACGATTCAGGTTATTTCTCCATACCGTTCACGATGCTTACAGGGTTCTTCGTAGTTATAGGCACATTAGGAGTGTTTATGGGGCTGGTACTGAATGTTGTGTCGAGGTTAGTAAAGAAGTAACTTCTCACTGCATAGCACTGATTCCAGGCCATCAATTTTGGATAGTTTTATTGCATTGTAGTTGTCTATATATATGCGATATTTCCTGTATATCTATACAAGTTAAGTGAAGCGGGTAGAGGGAGACAAGATATGGCGGAATATACAAAAATCGGAACACAGGAAAAGAACCCTCTTGTGTGGAGTGGATCGTCAAAAGGGCTAAAGCCAAAATGGAATGCCTTTGATAGGTTCTTAGAATTGCTGGAAGACTCGCAGTGGCATTCATTAAAAGAGATTGAAGCAGAATTTTCAATCCCAATGAATGAGTTCGCTCCGGTCCTCAGCCTGTTTATAGAGTTTGACTTTATCAGTCGCAAGGATGAGGGAAGCAAAGTGAGATTAAATCCTTTGGGGTCACAATTTTTAGAACTACCTCAGGACTGATTTTTGGGTGTTGCTCATTGCAACATCCGCTCTATTTCTATTAATTTCTGCATAATTTCCTTGCCTTTCTCTGTAAGTTGGTATTCAGAACTCGTTCTGCCAACGGTTTTCTCCGTTTCTTCTATAAATCCATGCTCCAGAAGGAAGTCAAAATATTTCTTAAAGTTTCTCCAATCCAAATACGCCTTCTGCATGATGCGTGTTTTTTTAGCTACTCCACCCTCCTCAGTTATCCCCCTCAGAGTATCTAAAATGATTTCCCAACGACTCCTTGCTTTTATCCCCATCGGCACTTTACCTTCCCTACACGCCCACCTTTCACCTATGTTACATTCCGTTGCAAAAGGTATGTGTAATAGTTAGGTGTAGGGAATATATAAGTTTATTAATATTTAATAGTTTCGTTTTTTGTGGTTTCTGAATTCGCAATATTATGCCTCCATTATGCCTCAACAACTGATTACTTAGGTTAATTACCATATAAACGACTAAAAAAGCCTTATTAGTTAGATTATCACAAGGTTACTCTGATTTCGACGGGAAAACGATAATAGAACTGAGGATTTAAGAAGACAGGTTAATTTGGCGTCCTGCATTTGCTTCTGACGCCGCTCATCAGATACCTTAAAGACTAAAACTCGTGGTTTTGTATTCCCCCGCCTACGATCGCGTCTTATACGCTATCCCCCATCCACTCGCCCTCGTAGCCATCGCTAGTGATTGCACCCCTTTTACCTTCCCCGCGCACATCCCGATCGGAGGGGGCATCCCTTATGTTCGCACCATAATAGGCATACGCCGATTTCCCGTTATAATAATATATCCCCCCTTCTGGCAACTTTCCCGAGATTCCCTCTGTCATCTCTACTTGTGATTGGGACGGGGCAAGATTTAGCACAGAATGTCAAGCTGAAATAAAAGGTATCTCTGACCTCTGCGGATTCCGCGGTAAACAAGTACCCTTTATTTACCCCTCAAATCCACAATCTCCGACAACTCCGGCCCCGTAGAGATTAACTTCACGGGAACTCCTGTGTCATGCTCCACCTTAGCCACGAAATCCTTCACCACTTTACTCAAGTCTTCGTACTCATTTGCACCTCGGCATGACGGATCTAATCGGTCCACACCGCTCAATGCTATCATTGTCGCGCCATTTATCATCGCGGAGTAAGCGGCTATCTTACCATCCCACTGACCTATCCGCCTCTTACGCTTTGTGACAGTACCAAACTCTTCGATGTCCAATTCAGCCGCTTTTGCCTCGGTCATTTGTGTTTCAAAAGGACCTTCACCCACCCGTGTGGGAAATGATTTGAATACAACTGCAACATCATCTACTCGCGTAGGGCCTATACCAACATCAGCAGCAATCTGCGATGCCGTTGTATCTTTAGATGTGACGAACGGATAAGTACCGTAAAGCAAAGAAATGCCAAATCCTTGCGTTCCTTCTATCAACACACCTTTCCCTCGGTTCAGTGCATCGTTTATTTCCTGTGGCACGTCACAAAGGAACTCCTGTAACTCTTCCACGTCCTTTGCCTGCCTTGCCGTTCTCATTGCACGTGCGGCATTCGCGGGACCGCATCCCGAGCCGGTGGAGCCTATTTTCCCTTTTAAATAGGTATTCTTCTTGTCCTCTTCTATATCTGCCTCTTCTATTATTCCGCATCTCTTGTCCACACCAACCCTGCCCTTAAGTCCAAAGGACTCCACTTCCTGTTTGAGCACATTCGGATTTACCAATACACCCGCACCAACCAGAAGCCTCGCAGACTCACACACAAATCCCGAAGGCACCATCCGCAACGCATATTCCTTATCTTCAACTACAACTGTATGTCCGGCGTTGGGTCCTACACCGCCCCGCGCAACCACTTCTGGATCGTCATGCTTTGCAAGATATGCAATGATCTTGCCTTTTCCCTCGTCACCAAAAAATCCCCCTACTACCATTGTTGTTGGCATGTGTATCCAATTATCGTTGAATAACAAGAAGTTTTTTAATAGGATTGAGGAGAATACAACAGTTATGGCAAAAAATGATATAATAGGTTATCAATTCGCAGAGCGGATAAAATCTGAGCTGATTATTGGTTCCAAGATGTTGACGGTGATAGAGACGCTGGACGGTAGTGAATTGGAGGGGGCGAAGATAGCGCTGGGTGCCTTTTTTGATGCGTTGTCTATCGAGACAGGAATGGCGTTGAAGGCAACGGGCGACCAAGAATTCGCATTGGTCGAAGAAAAATTGAACCTGATAAAGCGGCTGATAGAGGAAGCGGATTATCCTGAGGCGCATGCAACCTTTGGAAGGGCGGTATCTCGTGCTACTACAGTTTGCGCGAGAACTATGAGCACATTGGTGGAAAAGGGGCTGATATAACTATCCCATTATCTGTAGGATTATTCGTCTTGACCGTCTCTTGTTGTCCAACTCGATAAACACCACTTGCTGCCATGTTCCCAGCATTAGTCTTTGATCATGGAACGGCACGGTCAGCGAAGGCCCCAGAATAGATGCTCTTACATGCGAATGTCCGTTACCATCGTGCCATCTGTACTCATGTTCGTATCCTATTCCCTTAGGAAACAATCGCTCTAACGCGCTGGGCAAATCCTGCAGCAGTCCTGGCTCGTATTCTATGGTCGTGACCGCTCCTGTCGCACCAGGCACGAAGATGGTTACAATGCCGTCTTCGATGCTCGATTCTCGTAACTTGCTGTTCACCTTCTCGGTTATATCTATTATTTCCACTTCGCCTTGTGTATCAAAATGCAGTTCCTTTGTTGCAACACTCATTCTTTCCTCACCACCCGCCTTCATTCTGATTTACTTTTAGAATAAAATCGTAAGTGTGAGTATTTATAACTTTCAAATTCATTATACATCTTGATATATGGATACGGGAAACAAACATAAGGTCGTTATCCTTGATATGGACGGAACGTTTCTGGATTCACGAGGGAAAGGAGCAATAGCGCATGAATGGGCGTATGGTGCTTTTAAAAGGACGTTGGACCATTACGAAATAACACTCACTGTTGAAGAGATAGATAAGTTCTTCCTCACCCTTCTGCATTCCGAAGGTGAAGAAGGGGTGTGGAAATTTTGTGAGCGGTTTGGATTGGATTGTGATGAGTTCTGGACACGAAGGGAGAAGGACGTTATAGAAGCGAAGATAGAAGCGATTCGACAAGGCGAAATAAATCTTTGTAAAGACACTGAGGAGGTGATAAAATATCTCAGCAGAAGGTATTATCTCGCGGTGGTTAGCGATTCACAACAAGCGTGTGTGGATTTTGCGCTGGAGCACTTCAAGTTGAGACCTTATTTTAAGATATGGTATGGCAGAAAGAGCAGTTTAGAAAGTTTAGCCAACCGGAAACCGAACCCTTATTACGTTAATAAAGTTCTACACGAATTAGATATGCGCAGAGAGGATGCGATACTGGTGGATGACAGCCCTGTTGGGATATTAGCAGCAAAGCGGGCGGGTATAGATTCGGTGTTTATCTGGAACGAAGAGCGAAACGAATGTGAACCTACGTTTTTAGTTAAGAATATTGGTGAGCTAAGGGGGGTTTTATAAACATAATTGATCAAAAGGAAGGTTTTGTTCTCACACCTTTAACCTCACCCACATACACACTTTCTGTGGACCACACAAGATATGACCCAGCCTACGGCAGCTCCACTTTCAAATCTCCACCTTTTGTATACTCATCTCAAGCTCGTCCTCGGGCATCACACAAGTCATATTCGTCTTGTTAGGAAAAAACACATGCGATTCGATAGCCTATCAGTAAGAATGAAATCGTTGCCACAACATTGCATCTTCGTGATTTTTACTCTATTCAATGTAATCACCTAAAGCATCCAGAACCTTTCGCAATTTCAACACCACACCAACTGCGGTATTGCCGAAAATTCGTACCATCGGCTCCTTGCCTATCGCACCGAGGTCGAAGATAACATTCGGGAAACTTTTTGCTAACGCTTTCCTATTTAGGTTTTGTATCGCCTCTTTCACACCCCAATCCATTGTCGCTTCTCTCATAGGTTCTTTTGCTCTATCAAATGAAGAGACAATCAGCCCGGATTGTTTGCACGCTACTATCAATTCCGGTGTGTATTTCACGTTAATTGCACTTCTTTTCTCAGTATCGTGCGCCATCATCGCCAATATCATCCTTGCTACATGACTGCTCACACCGAAATCAACATCTCCTGCACGTATTACCTCTATGGTTGAACGTATCCTACCGTCCACAGCGGCAACGTCATTCTCACTTTTTGCACTCGCTATCGCCATGCCGATATTTGTTCCAACTTCGGGTATGACACTCGTGAAGCTTTTTGCAGTTTTCAGCATCCTGACCGCTTCCTTTACGTTCTCCAGCACGTAATACCTATCTGCGTCTTCACGCATTCTATACGCCTGATTCACCACTACCAGACTGGACACCAGATCACCATGCGATATTGCATCATACACGAACTTTTTTGCCGATGCCGCAGCAACCTGTATATTTTTACCTTTCGCCAATTCCGCAGCTAACGCAGCAGAGAAAGTACAACCTGCTCCGTGCACAACACCCCCCTTCTTCGTCTTTATATATCTACCGCGCAGTTCCTCAAAATCACCATCGTATATCAAATCCGTGGCTTTACCCGCTCCTATTTCACGCTTAAGATGCCCTCCTTTTATGATCACCACATGTGCACCCAGTTCATGTATCGTAATTGCTGCGTCCCTTGCATCCTCCAGTGTTTTTATTTTCAAGCCAGATATAACGTTTGCTTCGGGCACGTTTGGCGTTACAACCTGGCATACCGGTAATAGATGCCCCATAAGCGTTTTTACGCTATCTCGCTCCATCAATGCTCCTCCTGAACCCGCCATCATTACAGGGTCTAATACAAAAGGCACGCCGTATTTTTTAAGCTGTGTAGCAACCGTCTTAATCATCATAGCAGAATACAGCATGCCTGTCTTTGCGTAATCCACAGCCATATCGCCAATAATGGATTCAAGCTGTGACTTTACGAGTTCAACGGGCACTTCTTGCATGTCTTGCACACCCGATGAGTTTTGAGCTGTAACAGCGGTGAGCACTGATGTACCATAGACGCCAAATGCGGAAAAGGTTTTTACATCAGCCTGTATTCCTGCGCCACCACTGCAGTCCGAGCCTCCAATGGTCAATACTCGTTTCCTTGTTAGTTGCATGTTTAGTTAATAAGAGCAGTGCTTATTTTGTTTTGTGATTATTATTATTAAGCCTTGGGCGGGACTTGAACCCGCGATCTCCACCTTACCAAGGTGGCGCATTACCACTATGCTACCAAGGCAATACAGAAAATCCAAAATTTGGTTCTCTTATTTATTACATTGTAATTAATTTCTTGTTTAGGAATACAAATTTGAATTTTATATAACTTTTATATCTCAACATTTATATAGAACTACAAATATAGAAAATAGAGGTGATAAAATAGAGATGGCACAATTAGGCGGAACGCCGATATTGATATTAAAGGAAGGAAGTGAGAGAACACGAGGAAGAGACGCACAGAGCAGGAACATTCTCGCAGCGAAGACTATTGCAGCCGCTGTGAAATCAACGCTTGGGCCGAAAGGGATGGATAAGATGCTGGTTGATTCTATGGGCGACGTTGTTATAACAAACGACGGTGCAACGATATTAAAAGAGATGGACATAGAACATCCCGCAGCGAAGATGATGGTCGAGATAGCGAAGACGCAGGATGACGAAGTTGGGGACGGTACGACAACCGCAGTTGTTATCGGTGGTGAGTTGCTGAAGAAAGCGGAGGACTTGCTGGAACAGGAGGTTCATCCGACTCTGATTGTAACAGGATATAGAATGGCAGCAGAGAGGTCGTATATGGTATTGGAGAAGATGGCAAAGAAAGTTAAGCCTGATGATACCAATACGCTAAGGAAAATAGCAATGACTTCGATGACGGGCAAAGGAGCAGAGGTGTCAAAGGAGATACTGACCGAGCTTGCAGTAGAAGCGGTAAAAGCAATAGCAGAGACGGGCGAGCCGGTTGATACGGACCACATAAAGTTAGAGAAGAAGACGGGCGGAAGCAAAGATGACACCGTGTTAATAAAAGGCATGCTGATAGACAAGGAGCGGGTACACCCAGGTATGCCCAAGCTTGTGGAGGATGCGAAGATAGCGTTGCTAAACTCAGCACTGGAGATCGAGAAGACCGAGGTGGATGCGAAGATAGAAATAACCTCGCCAGACCAGATGAAAGCATTCTTAGATGAGGAGGAATCGATGCTGAAGGATATGGTGAACAAGGTAACATCGAGTGGCGCGAATGTGCTTTTCTGCCAGAAAGGCATAGATGACCTGGCACAGCACTACCTCTCAAAAGCGGGTGTACTTGCAGTGAGACGAGTAAAGGAGAGCGACATGAAGAAGCTCGCAAGTGCAACAGGCGGTAAGGTATTGACAACCTTAGAGGAGATCAGATCAGACGATCTTGGAAGTGCGGGAAAGGTTGAGGAGCGAAAGATAGGCGGAGATGAGATGATATTCGTGGAGGATTGCAAGAACCCGAAATCGGTATCTATACTGCTACGCGGAGGAACAGAGCACGTGGTGGACGAGTTAGAGCGTGGAATGAACGACGCGATAAGAGTAGTTGCCTGCGTAATAGAAGATGGAAAGTATGTAGTGGGCGGAGGAGCCACAGAGATAGAACTCGCGTTGAATCTGCGTAATTATGCAGCGAGCGTGGGTGGCAGAGAGCAACTGGCAATACAGGCATTTGCAGACGCAGTGGAAGTTATTCCTAGGGCGCTTGCTGAGAATGCGGGTTTGGACCCCATAGATATGCTTGTCGCGCTCCGGTCTGCACATGAAGCGGGCGACAAGAATGCGGGTCTGGATGTGTTCAAAGGGGAACCGACAGACATGCTGAAAGCGAAAGTAATCGAGCCTCTAAGAATAAAGACACAGGCTATAAGCTCGGCAATGGAATCAGCGACGATGATCCTGAGGATAGACGATGTAATTGCATCGAGTTCGTCGGGGGGACCACCAGGAGGAGGTATGCCACCAGGAGGAGGTATGCCACCAGGCGGAATGGGCGGAATGGGTGAGGATTACTAATTTTTCCTCTCTCTTTTTTTATTTTTTCATTTAATAATATACACACGCTAAAAGTTGTTCTTTTTATTAATGGGAGATGGGAATAGGAGATAAATAAAAATGGCGAGATTAATAGGCATTGACCTTGGAACTACGAATTCAGAAGCTGCTTTTATGGATGAGAGTGGAGATGCAAAGATAATACCAAGTGCAGAAGGTAGTGCATATGGTGGGAAGATGTTTCCATCGGTAGTGGCATTCGCAAAGGATGGACAGAGGTTAGTGGGCGTTGCAGCGAAGCGGCAGGCGGTGATCAATCCGGAAGGGACAGTAAGAGAGATGAAACGAAAGATGGGTACTTCTGAAAAGACTTACGTGAAGACGGTAAACAAGGAGTTTTCACCTCAGGAGCTCTCCTCGATGATACTGCAAAAGATAAAGACAGATGCCGAGGCGTATTTGGGTGAAAAGGTAGATGCTGCCGTTATCACAGTACCTGCTTATTTTAATGATAATCAGCGACAGGCAACGAAGGATGCAGGAGAAATCGCAGGATTTGAAGTTAAACGGATAATAAACGAGCCAACAGCGGCTGCGATGGCGTATGGGCTTGGAAAGGAAGAGGAATATAAAGTTGCAGTTCTTGACTTCGGTGGTGGGACTTTTGACATTACCATCATGGACATAGGAGAAGGAGTATTTGAGGTGCTCTCCACCAGTGGAGATACGCATCTTGGTGGTACGGATATGGATGCTGCGGTGATAAACTGGCTTGTGAATTCATTTAAAGCTAAGGAAGGGATAGATTTGAAAAAAGACCTCACGGCGATGCAGCGAATACGGGATGAAGCCGAGAAGGCGAAGATAGAACTTTCATCGTCCGTATCCTCAACGATAAATCTACCTTTTATTGCAGTTTCCGATGGCGGCGAGCCGAAGCATCTGGAAGAGACGCTAACGAGAGCGAAATTAGAAGAATTGGCAGAACCTACGCTGAGCAAGTTGGGACCACCGATAAGACAAGCGTTAGGAGATGCGAAACTCTCAGCCTCGGATATTGATAAGATAATACTTATTGGCGGACCAACGAGAATGCCGATAGTAAGAGAACGGTTTGAGAAGATACTGGGTAAGAAGGCAGAAGGCGGCGTGGACCCCATGCAGTCTGTGGCAATAGGTGCGGCGGTACAGGCAGGTATCTTAACAGGACAAGTAAAGGGCGAGATAGTTCTGCTTGACGTTACGCCCCTCACGCTCAGCATAGAGACGTTAGGAAGCGTTGCCACGTCATTGATAGAGCGGAACACCACGATACCCACGCGGAAATCGCAGATATTCACGACTGCGGCTGATAACCAAACGAGTGTGGAGATACATGTCACGCAGGGCGAGCGACCGATGGCTATGGATAATACCTCGCTTGGCAGGTTCCATTTAGACGGTATTCCACCAGCACCACGTGGTATTCCTCAAATTGAGGTAACGTTTGACATAGATGCGAATGGTATTTTGAACGTCACGGCAAAGGATTTAGGAACTGGCAAGGAAGCTTCTATAAGTATAACTGCGTCAACTAAACTGCCAAAAGACGATATAGACCGGATGGTGAAAGAGGCGGAGAGGCTCAAAGAAGAAGATGAGAAACGTAAGGAAGAGATAGAGCTCCGGAATCAGGCGGATTCGCTTGTGTACACCTCGGAGAAGACGGTAAGTGAGCTTGGTGATAAGATAAGCACTGAACAACGAGAGAAAGTAGAGAAAGCATGTGATACGCTGAAGGAGTCGTTGAAAGGTACTGACGTGGCAAAGATAAAGAATGACTCGGACGAGTTGATGAAGGCAATGCACGAAGTATCTGCGGTGGTGTATCAGGAGGCGCAGAAGCAGGCTGCAGAGGAAGCGGCAAAGCAAAAGGAAGCGAAACCTGAAGCAGGAACGGAAGAGAAAGAAGGCGATTACGTTGATGTGGATTATGACGTGAAGGACGAGGAGAAGAAGTAAAAAAAGGAGGTGAGAAGATATGGGTAAAGAGATAGAACAAGCAAGACCAAAACTTGGAATAAGTATTAGTGAAACATGCTGCCCCAATGGTTCGGTAAATAGAAAAATAGATTTCACCATCAATGACTTGCGGCTGGCATTAATAGTGATAGCGCTAATAGTATTAGCGGTTCATATGTCAATCAGATAAATGAAATTGCGTCCAAGTGGGTAATATAGCCAAATTATTTGTGTAAAGAGGATATCTGTTACTTTGAGGGAATTGAACATGAACCCAAAAGAGCATATTGAAGAGATACAGGGAAAATATGAAAACAGTAGCGATATTGCTCTTGATTCTCTCGCAGGTGCTATAGACAGATTAAAGGATGCATTTCCAAGTCGAGGACATTTTTTAATGGAATTCATACAAAATGCTGACGATGAAAACAGTAAACCTATAAAAGTTGAGATAGATGAAGATATTATAAAAATTTTTAACGATGGCGAATGCTTTTCCCAAGAAGATGTAGAAAGCATCTGCAAGGTTGGGCGATCATCGAAAAAAGCTGAGTATAACATTGGTTATCTGGGGGTTGGTTTCAAATCGGTTTTTCTTATATCTGATTGTCCCCAGATATATTCAGGAGATTATAAATTCAAATTCGACAAAAATCATTGGAAAAATCCAGAGAATACTCCTTGGCAAGTAATGCCCGTTTGGATAGATGAACATTTAGACAGTCACAATGAGGATTGGAATACTATTTTTGTTATACCTAAAGCAAAAGAAATGGATGAAAAAATAATCCGAAAATTAGAGGAAGAAGTATCCGATTTTAATAATAGGGTAATACTGTTCCTTAGAACTATTAATGAAATACAAATACACGATAAAATAAGAAATATCAAGAGAAAAATAGTAAAATCAGAAAATATTTCTATACCGGGCACAAACTACGAAATTTACTCAGTAGAAGAATACGAAAACGCGGAACTGAAGACACAAGATAGATGGCTGATATTCCGTTCTGAATGTAGTGTTCCAAATGAAGTTAAAGAAGATCAGGCGACTATAGATTGGTGGAAAGGACAAGATGTAACTAAAAGGGAAGTTTTAGCAGCGTTTAGATTATATGAAGATGAAGAAAACTACCTTAAAACTGAAGAAAGGGGGACTGCTCATACAGGTGTCTTTAGTTTTGTACCATTAAAAGAAATTGAAAGCGGGCTGAATTTTTCATTCCAAGCGGATTTTTTAACAACACCCGGTCGTGCGGATATCAAAAGAGATCCTTTATGGAATAAATGGATGGCTAAGGAAATATTCAACTTAATAATTGCTAAATGCATTCCAGAATTTTTAAAAAATGAAAGATGGAAGTTCAACTTCACAAAAGTTTTATATCCAGGTAAAGGAGGACATGAATTATTTGAGCAAAATATTCAAAAACCATTACGGGATTATCTTAAAGATAATCCAGTATTAATTGCGGAAGATGGTTCAACGGCAAGAGCAGAGGAAATAATTTCAGTAACACCGGAAATTAGAAAATTACTCACGGAAAACGATTTGCAAACACTCTATCCTGGTAAGAGGGTTATTCACCCTGATTGTAAGACTGATTATAAGTTGGAGTCTTCTATAAAAAAGTTAGGTTACCGTAATATAGCGGCATATTCAAATCTTAAAATTTTTATTCGGACTTCTGAAGTAATAGAATTAATGAAACAAAAGGCAAAAACCGGTGATGTTGAATGGTTTAAGAAGCTCTATTCTATGTTTGCAAAATATGATCATAGTTACTTTCGTGATATAGTGCAAGCTTACTTTCACAACAAAGACCATGACGATTTCTGGAATGAAATGCATGATCTTTCTACGCCCATCATATTAACAGATAAAAATGAACTTGCGAAGGTAACTGAATGTTGTATAAACCCCAGAAATCTCGATATACCTAAAGATATAAGACACAACTTTAAAATTGTGCATCCTGCTATAGCAGAAGATGAAAACTTCCAATCTTTTAGAAGAAGGTTAAATGGAGAAAGATATCTTCATCCACTACCAGAGAAAGAAAGTATTAAGGAATTAACGGAAAAGGATATTGAAGAAGCTTTAAAAACCTCAAAAATATTTGAATTAACGGAAGAGAAATGGAACAAGCTATCTGATAACGAGAAGATTGAGAAAATTAAGTTGATTAAATATTTGTCGAAAGATTACAAAATAGATATTGAACCGCTCAGTTTCCTAACGCTTAAAACAAAAAGTGGAAAGTGGTTAAAGCCTGCTGAGATTGTGTTTCCAAAAGTGTATAAGTCAAACCACAGACTTGAAACTCTTATAGAAAAGGGGTTCTTAGATTTTCCTATGGAATTTGTAAGTGCAGAATTTATTGAAATGCAAGACGATGCAGAAATCGTAGGGTGGCGAAATTTTTTCATGAAATTAGGTGTTGATGATATAATAAACAATACAGAAGAAAAGAAAAATATTTCAAACAGAATTGGAATATTAACCACACTATATTTTGAGAAAGAAAAGAAGAAGAGGGATGCAGGAGAACTGACTGAATCTGAGGAGGGACATCCAGGTTATGATATCCGCTCTAAATCCAAAAGTGATGAGATATACATAGAAGTAAAAGGCAGAAGTGGCAATGATCCTGCGTTATCCCTTACCGTAAATGAATCAAAAACACTTATGGAAGAAAGAAGTGAATATTTTGTGTATATGGTTGTAGATACCTTGAATAATCCTACATTATGCGTTCTTAAAGGAGAGGATTTATTGGAAAACGAAGAGTATCGTATGGTTATGGATGCTTCTAAATGGAAGAAATTGGTAAAAGAAGATTTTCAACCTCTTTTAGACACTAAAATTATTTCTTAAATCTGAGAATAAATAGTTGCTTCGCATTATTACTACGTTTACAAAGCAATGCACGAAGTATCTGCGGTAGTGTATCAAGAGGCGCAGAAGCAGGCTGCAGAGGAAGCGGCAAAGCAGAAGGAAGCAAAACCTGAAGCAGGAACGGAAGAGAAAGAAGGCGATTACGTTGATGTGGATTATGATGTGAAGGACGAGGAGAAGTAAACCAAAGGGAAGATTAAGAGAGTGCCAGCATAGTCAAATTGGGTTATTTGGTGGTTACGCTTTAATCTTCCAAGATTTTTATTTTTCGTGATTTAACGCCTGACGTAAACTTTACCCCTTATAATTTTATTGGCTGGCTTTCCATGGTACATAGCGTCTCTGGCAAAACTTTCACCACATTTCGGGCATTTTAAATCGCCATTTGTGTGATCTTCCTGTATCCGGTCTTTGTAGCATTTGATCAGGAATCCGAGACCTTCTTTTTGGTATTTGTACAGCAGCGTTTGACATTTAGCACAATAAACTTTTATTATGTACATTTGTTTCTTTGGTAAAGCTTTCTTTTTAAGAAAGGTTTGTGCAAAAGCAATGTAACAGCGAAGCTGTTCAAAGAAAAGGTTTCTCGTGAATATACGTGTATTCTTGTGGTTTGCTAAACAAATACAAATGATTAGAGATATTTAGCAAATTAAAATGCTTATAGATATTATACACACTTCTTTGATATACGCCCTTTACTGGATGGCAAGAATTGTACCGGTCATAGCCATAGGCGTATTTGTAACGAACTTTGCCGTTAAAAACGGGCTGATGCACAAATTTGACCGTCTAATAAAGCCGATTTCTCGTAACGCGAATATCAGCACGCTATCTGCACTATCTGTAGTAACGTGCACGTTCAGCACGGTTGCGGGTTACTCCATGCTCGTGGACGGTCTGAGCGAAAAAATCATATCAGAGCGAGAAGTAATCGCAACCACGCTAATCTGCTCTTTCCCAAGCATTCTCTCGCACTTCCTCACGTTTTTTATACCTGTGGTAATACCCCTTCTCGGACTCACTACCGGATCTATTTATGTATGCCTCCTAATGCTTACCGCATTCTTGAAGACATGTTTCGGAATATTCCTTGCACGGCACTGGCTAATAGGTGCGAAATCGGTTTCCAATCAGTTATCCACCAATTATGCCAATACGCCAGTTGTAGATAAAAGAGACGCCGTGAATAAAAGCGCTAAGAGCACACACAAGATGCTCAAACGGATTGTGCCCACGATGTTCATCACGCTACTTCTGGTATCCATAGCGATGGAACTGAACCTATTCGATTCCTTTTCTGCAGTTTTGGCACCGTCCACAAACTTTTTGGGCCTGGAAAGTGGTGTCGTTCTGATCTGCGCAACCGATATTGTGAACACCTATTCCGGGTTAATCCTTGCTGGCAGCCTTCTGAGTGAAGGTTGGATCTCAACAAAAGGAGTGTTAATCGCATTATTATTAGGAAATGTGGTATCATTCTCGGCGAGATTTATGAAACATTCACTGCCATTGCATGTATCGCTGTTCGGGCCAAAATTAGGCAGCAAGACCGTTGCGATAAACGCAGCAACTACGCTCGTATTAAACGTGATATTCATAATAGCGTTAATGATAGTTTAGGTATGCTCGCTTGGCTCTAATCGAACTTTAAGAAAGTTTGATCAAAAAGCTTCGCAATCGGCGAATTAACTTCAAACTCCGCCAACTTCTCTATCTCCGGTAGCTTGGGCTCACGAGGATCTAACTTTTCTACACTTGTTTCAATTAGTTTCGGCAGAAGTATCCGTTCTACCAGTCTTAAATTATTGCTATTTTGAGATATAAACAAAGTATCAAAAACTTTATAATAGCATCAATTAATATATTAGCCAATATATTATTATCTATTGCGCTCAAAAATTAAAAGAATCAAAAAAACAAAAACCGAGAAAATGATACATCACATTAGAAGAGAGCTATTGCCTTTTACTGCTATTGTCGGGCAGGAGAAGATGAAGAAATCGCTTGTATTGAATGCTATTAACCCTCATATTGGCGGTGTGCTCATAAGAGGCGATAAAGGAACCGCGAAGTCCACTGCCGTTCGTGCGCTTGCCGAACTCCTGCCGGAGATAGAAGTGGTAAATGGCTGTACGTTCAATTGCAATCCGTATGACGAGCGGGAGATGTGCGACCTATGCTACGCGAATAAAATGGACGGTAAAAACCCGGCAGTAGCGAAACGAAGGATGTGGGTCATAGACCTTCCGTTAGGTGCGACCGAAGATAGAGTCGTGGGCTCGATAGATGTAGAAAAGGCGATAAAAGAAGGGATAAAGGCGTTGGAGCCTGGAATATTAGCTGCGGCTAATCGCGGTATTCTGTATATTGACGAGGTGAATCTTCTGGACGACCACGTCGCCGATGTCATTTTGGACTCGGCTGCGATGTCAATAAACGTGGTTGAGCGAGAAGGTGTCTCGGTTTCTCACCCTTCTAAATTCATCCTGGTTGGAACAATGAATCCCGAGGAAGGCGAGCTCAGACCGCAATTATTAGATAGATTTGGTCTTCAAGCAAGTGTAGAAAGTATAAACGATGTGGATAAGAGGGTAGAAATAGTGAAGCTTGTGGAAAGCTTTGAGACTGACCCGCAAGCGTTCAGGGAACGATTTGAGGGGCGACAAAAAGAGTTGTGCGATAAAATAGAACATGCAAAGCAGATACTTAATGATGTGACGATTAGCGATGACTTGCTGAGGATGACCGCGGATACCTGCATAAAACTCGGCGTAAGGACGCATAGAGCTGAAATCGTCATAAATAGAGCTGCAAAAACGATTGCTGCATTTGATGGGCGTACAGAAGTCACTTCTGAGGACATAAAAGAGGCAATGGAATTAGCACTACCACATAGAATGCGCAGAAAGCCTTTTGAGCCTCCAAGTTTGGATACCGAAAAACTCGATGAGATGATGTCAGAGAATACAAAAAAGCAACATGAAGAAGAGCATCAGGAGCATGAGGAAAAGCGAGAGAAGAAAGATAAAGGAGAGAATAAGGAGCATCATAATGAACATCATGACGGAACGCCAAAAACTCAGGACAGCGATATAAACGAGCCACAGGAAGAAGCTGTGTTTGCGATTGGCGATCCGATTGATGCCGGTGTAGTACGGCAAAAACAAAAGAAAGACAGGATATATCGCAGGAAGGTATCAGGAAGGCGAGTTCCTACGCTCTCGCTTCGCAATAACGGTAAATATGTGCGGTATGGCTTCCCGAAAGGTGGAATAAAGGATGTTGCACTTGATGCGACTATACGTGCAGCGGCGCCTTATCAGAAAGAGAGAAGGGGGGATTCTGATTTGGCTGTGGTTATCAAAACGCAGGATATTCGTGAGAAAGTTCGTGTCGGCAAGATATCATCAGCAACGATGTTTGTGGTGGATGCTTCGGGTTCTATGGGTGCGAATCGTAGGATGGAATCTGCGAAAGGTGCTGTTCTCTCTTTATTACTGGATTCGTATCAACAAAGGGACAAGGTCGGAATGGTTGCGTTTAGGGGTGCCCAGGCAGATGTGTTGCTTCCACTATGTTCAAGCGTGGATTTAGCATATAAGAGACTGCAGGAACTACCAACCGGAGGAAGAACGCCGTTAGCCGCAGGTCTGGAGAGAGGGCTGAACCTTCTGATGAATGAGAAACAGAAGGATGAAGGTGCGATACCCATTCTGCTCTTAATATCAGATGGTCGTGCAAATGTTTCCGCTTCTAATACGGATATAAAACAGGAGTTGTTACTGCTCGCAGAGCAGGCACGAGCTAATGGAATATCTGTGATTGTGATTGATACCGAGCTAGTTAGCAAATCGTTTATACAAATGCAGCTTGGCTATTGCAGGGATATAGCCACAAACTCGGCCGGTAAATATTATCCTGTCGCGGATTTGAGTTCGGAGGCGGTGCATGATATTGTTGTTCAGGAGCGAAGCTTGTTGAACGATTTACAGACGGTTTTTGGTGAAGTAGGTAGGTAACTTTGATCTTTTTTATTTGTATAGCTAATTTAAAAAACCACGAGATTAGCACAAGAATTATGGGTTAGCAGGGGATCAAAAAAAAGCCAATAGGGAGATTACGCCTGATCCATATTAATATTTCTCGTGGAAATCCGTGTAATCTGTGGTTAGCTAAACAAAATACGATCTTTTATTATAAAAGGATTGCCCACAGAAAAGGGTGAGAGAAAATAGATAAAGTTATGCTTTTTGCACAATCAAAATACTTATATATAACATTAATTATTATATTATTACAATAATTAATAAAGAGAGATGGAAGAAGAGAAAAAGGACGCGTACTTAAAAGCGAGGTCTTATGAACGTGAGGCGCGAGAGGAGGAGAAACAGGGAAATTATGAGGCGGCAATCGGGTTGTGGAAACGGTATGCAAAGGTCAAGGAGAATAAAGGAAGCTACTTTTTGTGCATCTATGGATATTTCAATGTTGCGAGGATTTACGATAAAACCCAACAATGGCGGGATGCCGCAGAATATTTTGGGGCTGCATCAACGTTTGCGGAGAAAATAGGTGAGTTTTCGGTCTGGGCTCTGCTTATGAGTCTTTCATGTCAGATGTTTGAGAAGGAGGGAGACTATGAGGCTTGCAAGAAAGCTTATGAAACAATCGGCAACTTCTTTTATACAATAGACAATTTCTTTGAAGCGGCAGATGCGTACGAACACGCTGCGGAGATCATGCTGCTCTCTGGTAAAGATATCTCGGATTATGAAGTGCCGTTAAAAGCATGGGAAAAGAACTATGAATACTGGAAAGAGCGTGGTGAGATGGATGATGCCGAATGGAGTTTGAACAGAATAACTGCGTATCGTTCAATTCAAAACGGAACGTTCACCAGAAAATAAAGCCTTTAATCTCCTTCTTAAAATCTTTACATTCCTTGTAATTGTTTAGCTAACTACAAGATTTTACAGATTTCCACGAGAATACAAGGACAGTAGCCAGATTTTAGTATGCCATAGACCACATTATCTCACATTACTCCCTATTTCTTGTGTTAATCTTGTGGAATCTCGTGGTTTTTAAAAATCGCTATACAAATACCATTCCTTTTATGATGATTTTGATTTACCCCTCTTTCCGTCCCATTCTTTATATACTTTTGGGGCATATCTCGATGTTTTCGGGGGTTTTTCAAAATCTTCTTATGTTTATTTAGATCCCTAATCCTAAATCGACATATCCCGTTATTACGTTGCGCACCAAATAAGTAATAGAAACGCCGATTCTATATTTGTGCCCTACCTGGGGGCTTATCCATTGAGAATATGCAAAATCGCACTCAGCGTTTGTTCGGTCTCTGGCAGCGATTCCACGAAGAGTTCAAGATCAAAATCGCGATATCTGCAAATTTCCCCTCCCCGTCCCTTACAGAACTCTTGCATCTGATACCCGCATCTATTTTTTATTTGACTTCTACTTTATACAATGATAATAGTATCCCGCATTAATTATTTTTTGGTTTTCAATATAACTTTTTATTTTTAAAATGTAGATATATATATGGATAAAGATACAGTAAATATGATTATGAATGAAGATCATAAGAGAATCTCACCGATAGTATTAATGCTAAGCATAGCGATACTTGGTATTTCGTTGTCCACACTTGCACCAATCGTTAACGCAGAAGCAAGAGCAGCCGATACCACACGTACGTTATCCACAACAAACCCCGCCCCTGGTTCTACATTTAATGTTATGCTGAACCTGACGGGGTTCCAAATCGGTGGTGTCGTGGAGACGATTCCTGATGGGTTTACATTTATCCGCACTACGCATCCTTTTAATCGAACCTACATGACAGGCAAAAAGGTTGTCTTTGTTGTGATAAACGAAACAACGCTAAAATATGACGTGCGTGCACCCTTAGAAGGAAGTGGTACCTTCAGTGGGACGTGGTACGATGCTTTGAATGGCACAACAGGAGATATTGACGGTACTGACGTTTCTGTGCGGATTGCGGAGACACCAACACCTTCTCCAATGCCTTCGCCAAGTCCAACACCTGTACCTTCTCCGTCCACACCAGGCTTCAAAGTAGCATTTGCACTTATGGGATTGCTTGTGTATCCGCTTTTGTTCTTGAGGAGAAGGAAGAACAACAAAGGAGGTGGTGAGCGTGGAAGGGAATAGAAAACTGTCCTGTCTACTGGTGCTGATGTTTCTTGCTGCTTGTTCACAGTTGGCAGTTATGCCTGCGGTAGCGCAAAAACAGAACAATGTGTCTTTAGATACCGAAGCAGTAGCGAAAGAAGTGCTTGCCAATGAAATCATGCTTTATCTCAGAGCTGAGTATTTAGGTGAAGACGTAGAGCATCTTTCTGTAGAAGAGCTGAGGGAATCGGTGAGTTATTATCCACACTATCCACGGCAGATTACGGATTCTGTTAATAGGTCAGTGACGATATACAAGCCGATAGAGCGGATAATCGTGCTTAATTCGGATGCGGGCGAAGCAGTGAAGATTTTGGGTGCTGACGAGAAGGTAGTTGGGATTGTTGACTCAGTCCAGGAGAAAACTTTTTACTTCCCTGAGATGTCCCAGAAGACTCTTGTCGGAACATGGAGAGAAGTAGACTGGGAAAAAGTGGTGGAGACAAATCCCGATTTGGTAATCACATACACAACGTATGGTGCAAAGGCGGATATAGCAGAAGAAAAGCTCAATTCGTTTGGCATTCCGGTAGCAGGTTTGAATCTCTATGACCCCAATCACATACCCACCGAAGTCACAAAACTTGCGATACTGCTTGAAAGCGAAGAACGGGCCTCAATGTATCTTGAGTGGTACGAAGAATACAAAATAGTGGTTGATGAACTTATAGGTGGAAAAGAAAAACCCAAAGTATTTATGACAACCACAAAAGCGATAGGACTAAACAGTGAACTTCCGACTTATGGCTCGGGGACAACAGATAATGACCTATGCGTGATGACAGGTGGCATAAACGTCGCGGGCAACTTGACGATCAAGTATCCAAAGGTGAGTGCTGAATGGGTTTTGGTGCAGAACCCTGACGTAGTCATAATAAAAGTAACAGGCAGTGATATTTACGGCTGGGATAGCGAAACCGAGCCTAAAGGTCTAATAGCGGATCTGCAGGAAGGGAAAGGTTGGGATAACCTAAAAGCCATCAAGAATAATCGCGTGTATGTTGTACCGTGGAGTGCGATATATGGCATGGAGCAGCCTTTTGCAATGACTCTGTTTGCAAAGATTTTTTACCCTGAGCTTGACATAAAACCAACCGAGGTTTACAAAGAGTTCCTCGAAGAGTTCATGGGAGTGGAATATCCGGAAGATAGGATATTCGTGTATCCGGCTTTGGATGATTGAATACGAGTCGTTAAAGGAATCTTCACAAGAGATTGCCGATGATGTCGCTATCGTGCTGAAATTGAAGAAGAAGAATAAGGTAGCCGCCCAATTAGCCGAGCACAAAGAACTGAATGACGCGAAGTTACCTTTTGTGCTGAATGAACTTACAAACTCTATAACCTTCTCGAAGAGCCATGAACCGTAGTTAGAAGAGCACCTTAAAACACTGGAAAAGGGATAGGACTTTAACATCGAAGATATAGACTTAAAGACATCAAAATAGCGGCGGAAATTTACTTCTAAGGATACCACAGCCCTTTTTTAACATGGCAGTGAATATAAATCATATTCATTTTTCCATAAAATACCCGCCGAAGTATTCGGTTAGCAGGATAGCGAAGCGGATAAAGGGTAGGAGTAGTAAGCTGTTGAGGGATAGATTTCCACAGCTTAAGGTGTGGTGTCCGGGGCAGTTTTATGCAGATTTCCCGAAGGGAAATTAGATTTTGCAAAGCAAAATCGGCCAGTATTGGGCGCCATCTTGTTACCACTAAACCCTTTTTAAGAAAAGCGTTTACAAAACTTTTAAGAAAAGTTGTATCAACAAACTTTTAGAAATAGTTTGACCAAAAAAGCTTCGCAGCTTCGCGTCAGGGGGTGGGGAAGTGATAGAGCGGTATATTTAGGGGCAGAAGGGTTATGAGAAGGGTGATACGGTACCGGTGATAGATGAAGAAAAGGAGAAAGCGCACAAAACCGGGTACATAACGCTTTATAACAAACTTTTTGGAGAGAAGTATAAAAAATCGAAAAGCTTTTATAATCCTGTGATAAAAGTATAGTTTAAGTCGTTGGCACTCGCGCTTAAGTACAGGTCTTGTACTTAAGTACGGGGTATAGTGACTTTAGGGACTTTTTGGTAAAGTTTTTTACATGCAAAAAGGTTTGTGTTAATCTTGTGTGATCTCGTGATTAGAAAAGAAGCGGAAAAAATACGGAAAAGATTGTTTTATTGTTAGCAACACGCAGATTGCAAGCCGTACTATGGTTATGGCGGGAAAAATGCACACAAATGCTTTATTTACTTCTAATAATGACCTACTCAGTCTATTACACCGGCACAACACTATTCGTAATAATCATAATCTGCCTTTTAATATCATAAAAGCGATAAGCAATTGATTTTATTATAATATAGAGTATATTAAATAAGAGATGGTATGAGTAATGAAGATAACAGCAATAACATGGGGCAATGATATGGCATTGCTAATTAATGCCTGTAAGGAGCTCGGAATTGAGTTAAACGCATGGTCAACACATGACGTAGAAGAAGCGAAGAAGCGAAAGGAGAGCATAAAATCGTTTGAGCAGGCGGACATCATCCTCTTACATCCATCAAATGAGGAATTTTGGGATGAGATAACCGAAAGCAGGAATAAGAAAGTGCCAACGATCTCTTTCGGGTATGACTCATCCTTATGTCGTCCTTCAAACGTTTCATCGAAGGTTGTTGCAACTGTCAATGCCTACTATGTTTACGGTGGGGCGGGGAACATAGAGAATATGCTGAAATACATCGGAGCAGAAGTTTTAGGTCTGGATTATGAATACGAGAAACCTCAAGAGACGATGTGGCAGGGGATATACCATCCGGATACCGAAACGGCTTTCGAGAACACAGATGACTATTTCGCATGGTATAAACCCCATCGGCGGCACAAAGTTGGCATTCTCTTCTTTCGTACTTATTGGACGAACAAAGATCTTGGGATCGTGAATGCGTTAATTCGTGAGTTGGAAACCGAGTTTGATGTAATTCCGGTATTCTGTTATGGCGCGGGCGATAAAGATTTAGGTGCTAAATCGAGCAGTGAAGTCATTGATTCCTTCTTCATGGGCCAGATTGACGCGCTAATAAACCTTCAATCGGTATTTAATACAGGAAGCGGAGGAGAAGACAGTTCGGTCAATACACTGAAAAGGCTCGATGTGCCTGTGTTCCACCCGTTGACGGCATACTACAATACAGAAGAAGAATGGCAAAAGGATATTCATGGAATAAGCAGTCTGGAAGTTGGCTGGAGTGTTGCATTGCCCGAATTAGGAGGCGTAATCGAACCGATAATTATAGGAACATCAAGAAAAGACAGCGAATTTGAGCGACATACGATAATAGAAGAGCGGGTGAAAAAGGTTGTGAATAGGGTGAAGAACTGGATAGCGCTAAAACATAAACCGAAATCCGAGAGAAAGGTTGCATTCATACTCCATAACAATCCCTGTGCAAGCGTGGAGGGCTCAGTAGGAAGCGGTTCACATCTTGATACCCTGGAGAGCGTTGCGAGGATATTGAAGAGCATGAAAGAAGCGGGATATTCTGTCAAACCACCAGAAAGCGGAAAAGAACTCATTGAGAATATCATGAACCATAAAGCAATTTCTGAGTTCAGATGGACAACCGTGGATGAAATAGTGAATAAGGGCGGTGCTCTTGCGTTGATAAGCAAAACGGATTACGAGAAATGGTTTGATGGTCTTGCACACGCAGTGAAGGAACGAACGTGTGAAGCCTGGGGCAATCCACCGGGTGAGGAGAAAGACGGTGTTCCTGCGGCTATGGTTTACAATGGTAAAATCGTGGTAACTGGCGTTCAATACGGAAATGCAGTCGTATGCGTGCAACCGAAGCGTGGCTGTGCGGGTTCACGGTGCGATGGTCAGGTCTGCAAGATCCTACACGACCCCGAAGTACCACCGCCACATCAATATCTCGCTACCTACCGTTACCTGGAAAACACCTTTGATGCAGATGTAATCATACATGTAGGAACGCACGGCAACCTGGAATTTTTGCCCGGTAAATCAGTTGCATTATCCGAAAGCTGCTATCCCGATATTGCAATTGGAAATCTACCTCATCTGTACATATATAACTCTGATAATCCCCCGGAAGGGGCAATAGCAAAGCGAAGGAGTTATGCAACGCTTATAGACCACATGCAGACCGTTATGACCGAAAGCGGGCTGTATGGTGATTTAAAGGAGCTTGAAGACCAGATTGCTGAATATAACAAAGTCAAAGCGGCCGATAAGGCAAGAGCACATGCCTTAGAGCACATAATTATTGATTTGATAAGGGAAACGAATCTATCAGAGGAGATAAGACTTGATAATAAGTTAGAGGCGGGATATTCCTTTGAGAATGTAATAGAAATAGCACATGAGGCTATCACACGCATTTACAACACGCAGATTCCTGATGGTATGCACATCTTTGGTGAAGTTCCGAAAGGTGCTAAAAAGGTTGAGTTCATCAACTCAATACTGAGACACGATTCAGAACTGAGAAAATTGGTTTTTTCGCTCATGGAACATGATGTTACACCTTCTGAGGCAGGAAGCGCGTTATTAGCAGAGGTGGATGGCTTTGCGAAGGCGTTTGTTTCTGCTTTCTTGTCTGGAGAGGACCCAGTGGAAGCAGCAAAGAGGATATTAGGCAGCAGGTTTGAGCGGAACGAGGCGGGAAAGCTCTATTTTATCTGGGAGAAGGTAATGGATATTTCGTCACGGGTAGAAGCATCGGACGAGATGGGTAGTTTGTTACATGGATTCGATGCAGGCTATATCGAACCAGGACCCTCGGGGCTCATAACAAGGGGTAAGCTTGAGATACTGCCAACGGGCAGGAACTTTTATTCGCTCGATCCGTTCAAGGTTCCTACAAGAAGTGCCTGGGAGATTGGTAAGCGACTTGCAGATAGTGTGATAAGGAAATACGAGGAGGAGAACGGCAAGCCACCAGAAAACATAGCAATGTACTGGATGGCTTCTGATATCATGTGGGCGGATGGCGAGCAACTATCACAGATATTGCATTTAATCGGTGTGGAGCCGATCTGGAACAGTGGAAAGGTAAAAGGATACAGGATAATTCCTCTGGAAGAAATTGGTCGTCCACGGATAGACGTAACGATAAGAGTGAGTGGAATTATACGGGACTGTTTTTATAATTGTATTGAACTCTTAGACGAGTCGACACGAGAGGTTGCAATGCTTGACGAACCTGTAGAGAAGAACTATTTGAGAAAACACACCGTGGAGAACATGCCTGGGAACACAAAAGAAAATGTATTTGCGCGTATATTCGCATGTAAGCCAGGCACGTATGGGAATGGTGTGAATTTGGCGGTATATGCCTCCGCGTGGAAAGAGGAAAAGGATTTGTCGGATGTGTTTGTGCACTGGAACGGATATGCCTACGGTAAAGACAATTTCGGGGCTGAAGCACGTGATAGTTTGGTATCGCAGCTTAAAACCGTTGATTTGACATTCAATAAGACAGTTACAGATGAATACGACCTGTGCGGCTGTTGTTGCTATTTTGGAACACAGGGAGGTTTAACTACTGCTGCGAGAGAGATATCGGGGCATGAGGTTTCAGCATATTATGGTGATACGAGAGACCAGGATAAGATAGAAGTGAGAAGCCTTGCAGACGAGATGAGAAGGGTCGTGCGAACAAAGTTGCTAAATCCTAAGTGGATAGAAGGGATGAAACGTCACGGCTACAAGGGTGCAGGGGACATATCAAAGCGAATAGGGCGAGTTTACGGCTGGGAAGCGACAACGCAGGAGGTAGATGACTGGATATTTGATGACATTGCAAGGACGTTTGTGCTGGATGCAGAGATGCGGAAGTTCTTTGAGGAGAATAACCCGTGGGCGTTGGAAGAAGTAGGAAGAAGGCTGTTAGAAGCTTACGAAAGAGGGTTGTGGGACGCAGACGAGGAAGTGATAGAAGGGTTAAAGAGCGCGTATCTGGAGATGGAAGGGTGGATAGAAGATAAGATGGGCGAGGTGAAAGGAGATTTTCAGGGTGGTGCGATAGATGTGATACCAATTGAAGGTATCAGTTCAGTAAAGAGGGAAATACATTGAACCCTGAGCACCAACACAAAAAAACAAATCCCAAGTCCTTAATCCTAAATATCATCGTCTAAAACAACTACAAAACGTTTTATATTTTGTCAATTATCATACCTGTTTATATAATGTAAAAAATAATCTAAAAAAAGAAAATATTGTGTTATGGGTAAAGAGAAGGAAAAAAGAGAGGAAAATAGGAAGATGAAAAAAGTGGGATTTTTTATAGTATTGGGTAGTGCTTTGCTGCTTACTTTAGCAATGACGACCGCGATGGACGATGGTTTACCGTTGGACCTTATCGCTGCGGGAACGACAAACGGAGATGTGTATGTTGGAGGCGTGCTTGGATTGGAAGAAGCACCTTATGCTGAAGTTGCAGGTGCCGAAAAGAGTGAAAATGTGCTTTTCTTCAACGATGCGAGTGTGGTAGGCATGGATAATGAAACTATTCAAGACCTAATAAACAATGCCTCATCCGGCGATACTATTACTGTACTTCCAGGGACCTATAACGAAAATGTCACTATTAACAAGACATTGACATTAGTTGGCACAGATGTCGAAGTAATTGGACTGAATCCGTTTACTGTTACTAAAGCCGATGTAAATATATTAGGTTTTAGCATCACCGGTACAGATTACAATAATTCCGTTGGTATTCTTACGGGATCGAACACAACTATTGACAACTGTACGATAACCAACTGCAAACAAGCTATAAAATTTGGTGCACACAATTGCACCGTAAAAAACACGCTGTTGACTGATAATCTATACGGAATCTACGCATATAAAAAGACGAACCAGGAAATATACGGTAATCAGATACTCAACAGTTACCAGGGAATCTGCTTGATGAGTGGAAATGGTACTGAAATCCACGATAATGTGATAAAGAATTTAACCGCACCGCAT
>JAPWVK010000090.1 GCA_029241965.1 Candidatus Methanophagales archaeon | reverse complement strand
TCTGCTTGCGTATTTGGATACATTGATACTCACATACCCCGATAAGAAGAAGTACCTATTTAAAAATATCGGATAATCACTCGGCGTTTCCCACAAATTTAAATATGTAAGTTGTTTTTTTCAGAATGTGCGGAATGTGGGATACATGCTTATTTTTTATGATTGCGTACCAAATATATTAAGAATACGCTGTAAAAGAGTGGCGAAAAAAAGGGAATAATACAAACACTTAAATACTTGTATGGACTCATTTCTGAGTAAATATTGAACAGGTGATATTGATGAGAAAAGTGGTGGTTGTAGATCTGGAAGAAATAGGATGGGAAGTGGTAAAAGAACTTCCCGAGGGCGCTTGGATAAAGATGTTGAGCATAGACGAGGAAACAGGGGCATTTTCTGCACTATTCAAATTTGATAAAGAGTTTCATGAACCCCGACATAACCATCCATCTGATCATGACATCTTGATTCTTGAGGGTAAACTGGTTGACTCAAAGGGAAATGAGGTAAAGAAAGGGATGTTTTCCTTTGCTCCCGCTGGTGAAGAGCATGGTCCTTTCGATGCTCCAGACGGCTGTATATTTTATGCTTATTTCAATGGACCTGCGTTTTAGTGTGCATAGCGACGGCAACGGGCGTTTTTTGTGTATAGCATAGGTGGTGGCGTGAATTGGTAAATCAGGTAGAGATTCACAGGAAAAGTAGGAGCAATATAGAGGATAAACGCGGAGATGCAGTAACACAATTAAGAATTAACTTTGCGGAATTCCCAAGCAAAGATCAGGCTTGGGCTGACCTGCTTCATCTTTCACAAGATGAAAACAACGATGTACGTTTGGAAGCTACAAGGTCTCTTAGTTTAGTTTTTTCTCGTGATCATGACAAGGACAGAGCATGGACTGATATGATTCGACTCATACAGGATGATTATTCGTACGCATTCTGTGTGATTGACTCAGCCTTTCCTTATGTACCCAACAAAAAGAAAGCATGGCTAGACATACATCGCCTCACATTTAAATGGTTAATTGCAAGCGATGTAGTATATGTCATTATTTCGATTTTTCGTTTTATTCCAGACAAAGAGCAAGCATGGAACGACCTGATTGCCCTCGCAAATGATGAAGGCGCTTTTGACGATGTTGATGAAGAAGGCAAAGTGAGGCAGCGCACGGTATGGGCAGCGTTATATGCGCTTGGTTCAGCCTTTCCTCATGTACCCAACAAAGAGAAAGCATTGGACGACATATATCGCCTTTCACAGGATAAAGAGTCCCAAGTGAGGATACATGCAAACTATTCTCTATGTAGAGCATACATATTTAAGGCAACCGAGACAGAAAGTGAAGATAATTTTAGAAAAGAATTAGAAAATGCACTGAAAGCTTTTGAAAGATCATCTGAGGATTCGTATTCAAACACTACCGCTAAATTCTGCTTCCCGTTTTACCGCTCGTTCTACACATTAACGTTCAATAAACAGGAATCAGAAGCCGAAGTTCAGCGATATCTTGCCGAGGCAAAAAGTGCGACTGAAGGCTCAGCAAATAAAGAAAAACTACTCGAAGCCATAGAAAACCTCGCAAACGCACTCAAAGAAGTTCACGATGCACGAAAAACGGACTTTGACATAATGAAAAGGGACCTTAACGCCTACAGGCGATACTGTGATCGTGCTGCGGACCTCCTCGATACCACGGAGGAAAAAGCGCCAGGGGCAACGAAATTGATCAGAAAGGGGCTGCCGATATTCAACCAGCGAATAAAAGAATTACTCGATGGAATTGCTAAAGAGACAAAGATTCTCTGCGATGCTGCCAGCGGTATAGAAGCCGAAGAATTCGTTAAGCCAACATGCAAAGAAGTCAAAGAACTAATCAAGATAAGGAACCCGATAGAATTAGACAAACGTATAGCAGGACTTATACCTAATCTGAGATTCATGGTCGAAAATCTACCGGAACAAGAAAGAAATTTTGGTTACAACAAAATTGAAATTTTAAACAAAGAAGATTATCTTGAAGATAAGCTTAGCCTCATAAATGAAATAATCGTCTTTGTCGCGCCGCATATTAGTATGTCTAAAGATTTGGGGAGATTAGAGAATAAGCTGGATGATATAATGATCTCCCTGGAACCTGGAGTACGCGAAGAACTTTCTGTAACCGTTGGAGCTAAAGTTTTTGGGTACAGGTATAGAGCACAAAATCACTATACCTTTACAGGAAATCGCTTATTCTGATTTAGAAAAGGATTTGGAAAGTATAAAGGGAAAAAGATTGGCGAAATTGGCATCGCTACCGCCAAGATTAGCAGAAAAAGTAAAAGGCTATCTTATTCGGAATAATGATTTCGATTAGAACACAAACAGAGGAAATGAATTTGATTGAAAAAGACAAAAAATCAGAAGCTATCAAACGTTTACAATCCTTGCGGAATATTGGTCCTGTTACGGCAGAGAGACTATATTCAATTGGAATCGAAACACCTGAACAGATGAAAAACTCTGATCCTGAGATGCTATATGAAAAATTGAATAAGAAAAGAGGGGGTACATTAGATAAATGTGTCTTATATCAACTTCAAGGAGCAGTTTTTGATCTCCCGTGGCCAAAGTGCAAAAAGCTCACTAAGGGCGAACATAAAAATCAAAAAAATGCTTATTGCTAACGTCTGTGAACGTTTCGGACGGGAGTCGCAGGCATCAATCCTACAACACAAGAGGTGATACATTATCATGACTGATAAGGACTACATTCATGGCTATCATCAGGAAGAGCAGCATCGCTTGATTAAGCAAGCCGCCCGTTGGCGTGACCTTATTCTTAGGAATAGCGAAATACTATGAAATAAGCCTTACGCCATGTAATTTCCCTTCACTTCAACTTCACCGCAGTCCCGTACGCAAGTATCTCCGCAGCACCCGACATCACCATAGAAGTCATAAACCGCAGATTCACAACCGCATCCGCATCCATCTCTTCCGCTTTCTCTGTCATACGCTTCAATGCGATCTCACGCGCCTCGCTCATCATCTCCGTGTATTCCTTTATCTCACCACCGACAATCGTTCGAAAGCCCGCCACTATATCCTTGCCAAGATGTTTCGCCTGAATCACATTCCCTTTCACAAGACCTAACACCGCTACTACTTCTTTTCCCGGAACGAAATCCGTATTCACCACTATTACGCTCATGGTCTCAAATCCTCCTCAGAAATCTCCTCTTTCATTCTCTTCCATTCTTTATAACGCTCAAAACTCATCGTTAATATTAAAATAGCCGCACCAACACCCATCAGTACCATGCTGAGTCTTATTCCAAATAGCATCGTAGATTCCCCTACCTTTGGTTTAAATAGCGGAAACATGCTATATGCACCCATAATCACCATTCCCGCGAGGAATACCAACGAGCCCGCCCACAGCATCAATTTCACTTTTCTGTCTATCTCCTTTTTCATTCAAGAGCGGATGCCACTTCATTGCCAAATTCTTCAGCAGCTTCTGGTCCTTTACCCGTAATTATTTGACCGTCACGCTCAACCGCGGCACCAGTATATAGGGCACCTTTCTGCACTAAATTTTCCTTTGCCGAGCTGAAAGAAGTGGCCTTCCTACCTTTTAGTAACCCTGCGTTTGCTAATGTTGAAGGCGCTATGCAGATCGCAGCTACTATTTTACCACTTTCAAGCGCATTAGTAGCTAATGCATGTGCTTGTGGGTCATTAAAGTACACGTCAGAACCAGACCCACCCACGAAAATCACTGCATCATAATCCTCGGCACGGACTTCCGCTAAATTTTTATCCACTTTTATTTCCGCCCCAAACATTCCCGTTGCGCGCTTAACACCTTTTGAAGCTATGGTTACCTCTGCGCCAGAACTGGTAAAAATCGCCAGCGGTTCCATCAGCTCTTCATCCCGAAAATTCTTCGGTGCCACAACCATCAAAACTTTTTTCCCCTTCAGATCAGCCATTATTCTATCACCTCCAATATGCAGGACAATAGCAATACACGAGTATTTAAATAATATAATATCTTAACATGCTATTAAAGTTTCATCCTGTCACGGATAAACAATCACAAATAAAAATATAAAAGCATAGCAATAAGGAAATGATATGCAGTCTCAAGAAAAACAATTGGCAATTGTAACTGCTGCGATAGTTCTGGCGTTTATAGTGCTTATTGTGCTAATAGCAACAATTGGCGGCGGTATACGCTCGCATGAACGGTCCGTAATAGAGATTGTTGATACTGATATATCAGCGGAATCGCTTGATATCGCCGAGGCTTTAATAAACGTGACGCTGTACTTGGAAAATAGCGGCAATGCGAAATCAGGCGAAATCGGTATCGTGGTGAAGGCATACGATGCAGATACCAATTTGCTCGTTACTACAAACAAGACGGAAGTAGGGGGAATCGGCGGAAGCGAGACTAAGTCAGCAAGCGCATATTTGAAGTTTCCGAAAGAAGGAGGATATAGATTGCAAATAGTTATTTTTGAAGATGACAGGATCATACAGCGTGCGGAAGCAACGATTTACGGCTTGGCGAGCCTGGAACCGCCTTCGGTTGCAAAAATTGCGATACGAGAAATTGAATTCTTCGTAGATTCGGTGGAAGTCGAGAGTAAAAGTAACAGAGAATATGCTATCATCAATACCACCCTATACATTGACAACCTCAGAGATGACGTCCGGGATCTGAGAGCTTTGATAAGGGCAAGGGACAATGATACGCAATTAATTACAGACCGCAAGTGGATAGATTTGGGTTTACTGAAAGAAGGTACTACCTCGCTGCATTACGTAGAGTTGCGAGTGCTTAATGGCAGGGATTATATATTTGACATACAAATATGGCAATCCGAGAGGATAATAAAAGAAGGCAGTGGGATGGTTCTATTAAGCCCGTTTGCAAACAGAACGGTGGTACTGAAGACGAAAGAGAAAATGGTGGAGATTTTACCCAAAACCAGAATCTCTGATTTTATTACTCCACCCCCAGGAGAAGGAAAAATGCCCGTTCCCAAAGCTGTACCGCGCTCTGTACCGAAACCGGCGGCACCAGGTTTTGGCGCTTTACCCGCAGCTTTCGCACTCGTTGTCATCCTCGTTTTACTATTAAAGAGAAGGATAGGAGGTGTATGAAAATGGAAAAGAGGGATGCTGAAGAAACAGGAGAAGGTAAAATAGCATCAGGAGATAGCATTATCCGGTACTTCCGGTTTGGCGTGTTTACAATACTTATGCTGTTACTGCTGGTTGCTACTTTCCAGTTCTATTTCTCCGCTATGGATGCTATATCTGACCTATTCGAATGGGAATACAGGTCTTTGGTGCAGGCGGGTTTTGCAGCCTGTGTCATTGCCGTCATTGTATATTTCCTGCGGGCGGTGATTATAAAAGAAAAATGAGAGCGCTATACATAGGGCGGTTTCAGCCTTATCATCTCGGACACCATGCAGTAATAAAGCAGATAGCTTATGAAGTGGATGAGGTTATTATATGCATTGGGTCTGCACAGAGGAGCCACGAGTTGGAGAACCCCTTTACTGCGGGGGAACGCTATTTGATGATTTCCAAGTCCTTGCGAGAAGATAATGTCTTAAACTTTTACATCGTGCCCATCTTGGATGTCAACAGGAATGCCATCTGGGTATCGCACGTTGAGTCATTGATACCTCCTGTGGACGTAGTATATACAAATAATCCGTTAATAGAGCGGTTATTCAAGGAACGGAGCTACAAAGTGCATGCTCCTTTGCTATTCAACAGGAAAGAATATTCGGGTAGCGAGATAAGGAGACGAATGTTGAACAAAGAGAGCTGGACGGGTTTAGTGCCAAAAGCGGTTGTAGAAGTAATAAAAGAGATAAATGGGCTAAGTAGAATGGATGATTTACGTAGAAGTGACACATAAGTTGCGTTAACCGTAGATAAAAAGCCAATATAGTACTCAACCCGGATCAATATTAATTCTTTCTTATGAAAATCTGTCTAATCTTGTGGTTATGAGATACCTATTCAACCGCATATCCAAGTGTATTACACAACTCTCTTCGCTCCTGCTTCTCCTCGTCAGTCTCTATTCTATTCGCAGATGTGCCATCAACCACGCCAATCACTGCCCGCCCAAGTTCGGACTCGGCAATAATAACGTCCAGTGGATTCGCAGAAGCAACATAAATATTCACAACTGCGGGATGCAACTTCAAAACACCCAATACATTTATGGGAAATGCGTTATCTATAATAATAAAAAAGGAGTGAGAAGCGCCGATTCGGAGGCAGTTCTCACTTGCTAACTCTTTTAGTCCATCGTTATTTCCTGTAACTCGTGTCAGTCTCGGCACCGCTTCGTTCATCGCAACTGCGCATTTTATCCCTGGTGCCGTGGTCAAAAGCGACTTGAAGATGTCATCGCAGGCAAATATGGTAAAATTCCCCTGTCCTATTATTACCTGCTTCTCTCCAGGATTATTCACCTTTATTCGCTCTATCACTACCGCTGCCTCTGCATTAGCCACTGCTTTTACCATCGCGTAAGTCGGTTTTTAAATGTTGTCTCTACTCCTCTGTCATGCTTATTGCGCCTTTCTCGCAGACGTCCACACACGTCTCGCAATCGGTACACTCCTCAGCGTTAACTACCGCATGTTTGTCGTCCCCTTCACCCTCTAAGGTTATGCACTCCACCGAACACTCCTCTACACAATCTCCACACCCATCACATTTTTCAATATCTACTACTGCTGGCATTTTTTTTATCACCTTTTTTTGTACCATATTTCTCTTTTCATCACATATAAAGATTGCTATTTTTTATTGCGAGTGAGGGTATTAGAAAATATATCGTTCACATGAAAAAATGAAATTTTGGCTAATCGTTAACTATTTATGTCATAATAAACAATATATATTCATGGATGATAGGATAAGAAAATGTCCGGAATGCGGGTCTACGAATATAATATTAGACCCTCGACATGCGGAACTTTATTGCACTGATTGTGGGATGATAATAGCGGACAAGCTCGTGGACTTAGGACCAGAGTGGCGTTCGTATAACGCAGAACAAGCATCTAATAAGATCAGAACCGGTCCTCCTATAAGTTATAGAACACATAATAAAGGGCTAAGCACGCCTACACCGGTAACCCTCCTGCGTACAAAAAGATTGCGGGGGATAATAAGCATGGATAGTAGCGAAAAGACCCTTTCCTTCGCACTTGGTGAGATAGATAGAATGGCATCAGCACTTAAGCTGCCAAGAGATATTAAAGAGGCGACCTCGGTTTTATACCGGAGAGCGGCGAAGCAGAAGTTGATTAAAAGTCGAAGTATAGAGGAATTGGTCTCAGCGATGCTGTACATCATTTGCAGGCAGTATGGAATTCCACGAACTTTGAAGGAGATTACCGCGGTATCACGGATGCCGCTGAGGAAAATAAGGAGGGCATATATGTTCCTCTTGAAGAAATTAGAGATAAAGCTTGCTCCTGCGGATCCTGCACGCTACATACCTCGTTTCTGCTCTGAACTGGGATTGAGTGGTGCGGTAAGGGGAAGAGCGTTAGAGATATTAAAAGAGGATGAGGGAACGGGAACAGCTAAAGGGTGGAGTCCGACGGGAACCGCCGCTGCCGCGATATATCTTGCTGCGATTTCAAGTGGCGAGTCGGTGGCGGAGAAGGAGATAGCCAGGGTTGCGGGTACAACTCCAATTACAATTCGGAATCGGTATATGGAGTTGGAAAAGAGGTTAAAATTAAGTACCGTTGTTCTTTCCCCACCATCCTTGCTCAAGAAAGCACCTCTTGTTGTGTAATTTGGATATTTGAGACGTAGCATGTTTAACCAAGGTCAAGAAGAAGAGCGAGTATTCAACTGCAAAATAATTTGGGGGGAAGTCCGAGTCTCAAACGTGGCGGATTTCCTTTCTCTATTGAAAAGTATCGCGCATAAATACGCCGTGACAATACAGGCTATGGATGCAGAGCTGATAGCGGGTGAGGAGCATATAACCGCTGCGGTGATAAAGGCATTACGAGCTATGGAGGAGAGAAGGAACATAACGAGCGATTTGAGTCTTGAGATTCTTCTGTATGCAGCAGGAAAAAGGCAGATAGAAAGAGCATTTGCAATCGGTGTGTCAGAAGGCGATAAAAAAGTTGCTATCGTTATCGTTGATACTACAGCCGAGAATGATTTAGCTGTTGTCGCTGATGAAGTAAAGAGGAAGACGGGGATAGAAGAATCGCCGGTACATGAATTGGATTATAATAATGCAAAAGAGGAGAACATGAAGCGGTTTTTCAATATAACCGAGGCGGAGATAAATGCTGTGGGCGAGAAGAAGTTGAAGATGCTGGTGTTAGAGCGAGTCGCACTGTTAGATGTGCTGAAATAGGGTATTTACCAATCTTCCGTAATTGCAAAATGCAGGATGCAAATTGACTGCCAATGAGTACGGAAATATTACGCAAACGCTCATCTGGTCACTTCTATATGACGCTGATTTATGAGTGTATTTGTGAGGATATTCATAATGTCCCGCGGAAAACGAGGAACAGAAGCTATATGAGATGGTAGTGAAATGGGAGAAGGGAGCGTTATAGCCATGAAAAAAGGGTATTGCACCGTGATAGATGAAGAAAAGGAAAAAACGCACAAAACAGGGTACATAATGCTTTATAACACACTTTAAGGGTGGAAGTATCAAGAAATTAAAGACCGAAAAGTTTTTATAATTCGGTGATAAAAAGGTAGTAAAGGTCATAGGCACTCGTACTTAAGGGCAGACCATGTACTTAAGCGGCGGTCCCATAATTCAAAATCCAAACAAAAAGAAGCTCATATATGTCATTATAACCAAAAACAAGTATCTCATTTCTTGAAATATCTGATTATGGGACAGCCTCTTGAGTAGGGGGTAGAGGCATAGTGACTGGAATATGTAAAATTCCTAATGGGTGATGAAAATGCAACTGAAACGAGATAGGGACATTAGCGAGATATGCCACTATCTGGAAGACGACTTGAAGAAGTCAATCGTAAATGACGTGAAGCCCGTTATCCAACCAAATCAAAAAGAGGGAGGCTATTTTTGGGTAACAAGACTTGTATTGTGTTATATCGACATCTTGGTACTCTGTACGAAGGATACCATGGGATAAAGGATATAAAAGGAAAAGGGTACTATACAATGAGAAGACAGAGGAGTTGGGGATCCCGCTTTGGTAGGACTGCCCGTAATTTCTACCTGGTAGCCCATAGTGAACCCCAAAACAGCCCCCATTAGTGTATACGTTCTATTGATGATATACTTTGCTTTCGTTTACTGTCTCAAAATCAGGTTTTGTCTCATTCTAAAGGCATTATCCCAAAAGTTCACACGGTAAAGTACGCTATTTTCGGATTTAAAGATATATATGCTGTTTTGCGGTGATCCTTAAACTTATTCACAACAGGAATTAACCATATCGCTCATTTAGTCACGGGTGAAAAGTTACCATTTTGTAAAAATATGAAAAAACCGGGTTAATCCTTTTCTACTGCTGGTTTTCTTTTATTCGACTCTGTCACAAGTCCTAAGACGTTTTGTTATAGTAACATGAAAAACTGCTCGGGATGTTAGAATTGCCAAATGATTGTTTCTACGCTGTCCTTGCAGCTATGTCGACTTTTGGGATGAAACCGCTTTTGTTCGCTGTTCCCTTTTTGAGAAAACCATAAAACGGTTAGCGAAAAGCGTCATATATCCTACTTTGTGTGCCACTACGCCAATATTCGCAAAACGCCTTTATCTTCTCTTCGCCTTCTCGTGTGGCGGGAGTTGTTTTATCGCTGGTTTGTGTTGCGCTCGCAGTTCAACAGCCAGAAGGGTTTCCGTATCACATGAATTACGACCTTATGAGATATCTACATATTTTTGTATTGCTTTTATTATAATATCGGTGCAGTTTACCGCCCTCTTATATACCTTTTTGAGGTTTTTCTCGTCTACACTTTTCGCTTTATTTTTCAACGTAAAAGCTTGTCCTGTTCGGACACGCATTACAAAAAAGGAGGAAAAACTCTTTATCCTCCTGCTCTAATTATAGATGGACCCCAGGGTAAGGACCAATCACCCCCCACATCACCGCACTCGTGACCCCACCAACCACTGCCATAATGATGATATACGCGACAATCGCTACGATCAGATATATCCATCGTTTGTCTTCGGGCGTCCCCATAAACACGGGTATGCCTAAATACAAGATGTACAAGCCATAAAGACCAGCCAGAAAGACCAAGAACGAAATTGACGGTATTATATAGAGAATTCCTGCAAGGAGCCCGGGAGTAGCTGCGTATGCAACGAGCTTAGTCGCTTGTATCTGGTCTTGCCGCGATGAAAAACTCGGCGCCAGCATATTCATAACGTACCCAAAGACGATGACGCCGATTATCGAGAGTACATACTGCATGATACCCCACGTCACTGCCCAATGGATTGGCACCCGGAAGTGAGCAAAAAAAGATCCGACTCCCACGACCCCATAGCCTATTATAATACCTATCAGTGTGGGTACCACAACTATCGCCACATAAATAATCAAGTCTTGCATGCTCGACTGTTCTGTTTTTGCGGCATCTAACGTCTCTTATGGTTTCAACACCACATTCTTTGCCCGGTCCACTATATCATTTATATCCATTATTCCCGCCTCTTTTTATTTTCGCTTTCGCATAGCATATTTATGTCTCTGTAGGAAGCATGGACTCCATCATGCTTTGGAGGTCCGTTACCTCCGCACCCGCAGGCAGTTCAAACACGCTAGGATCTATTGGACCAAACTCGATGTTCTTCATCTCCATTACTGTTGTTACCGGTGTTCCACCAAGCGTGCTTACCATCTCCACCTTAATGGGGAAACCATAATCCTTCCATACCCACATCTTCTGAGTCACTGTAGCATCCTCCGTAACGGTCTCAAACTCAATTATTGTACATTTCATTCCATCTATTGTCTCAGTTCCAACGACTGTTGGGTTGTACTCCTCCATAACCTCGGTGAACGACTGCGCCTGTCTTGATGTATCGGCACCACTGAAATCCATCCTCATTGCCGTGTTCTGATCAGGGTCGTACATGTACATCACCTGCGCTTCCTTATCCATTATCGTAATTGACTTCATCCCCTCAATTGTAAAATCCATTCTTTCCTTAGTTTCCGTTGACCATACCTTCATTGTTTCTGTTCCCGCAGTAGCACCTCCGGATATCACCAGATCATATGTGGCGGAAGTTGAACCCTTTGCTTTATCCAGAAGGTCACTTAACAATCCGCCGCTTGATGTATCAGTAGATGTTTCAGTGGTTGATGCTTGTGATGTCTCTCCTTCCTCAGTTGGCGTGTCACCGATGCAGCCTGCACTTGCTATTACTCCGATAATGAGTAGCCCTACTACAACTATTGCCCAATTCTTCGTTTTTTCTTCCATGACTTTTACCTCTGTATGGCTTTACCACTATAGACGATATATAAACATTTCGCTTTCTTAACATTGCATGTGTGTAAAAAGCGTGTGCACACCTAATACAACTGCGTAACGAATAAGTTTTATTAACCAATCACCAACATATCTTAACCATAACCGAGCAGATTTAGGGGGATAAAAATGAAAGAAGTAGGTGGAAGTATAGTAGAAAAGGCGAGTATTGCGAAGAGCGCAGCGCTTAAATTGGCTAATACGTCAACCAATGAAAAGGACAAAGCCTTGCTCAGAATTGCGGCTGTGATTGATGAGAATAGGGGCCACATACTTGCAGCCAATGAAAAGGATATTGAAGAGGCTTTGAACTTAACACGGGAAGGCAAGCTTTCAAAAGCGTTGCTTGACCGATTAAAACTGGATAACGTCAAGATAGACGAGATAATAACGAGTGTGAGGGACGTTGCGGTGTTAGAAGACCCAGTTGGGAAAACACAGTTGGCACTCGAGTTAGATAAAGACTTAGAGCTATTTCAGGTATCCTGCCCCATAGGTGTAATCGGTGCGATATTCGAATCGAGACCAGACGTCCTGGTTCAAATTTCCTCGCTCTGTCTCAAAACCGGCAATGCCGTACTGCTAAAAGGCGGTTCGGAAGCACACAATTCAAATGCAGCGCTATTCGAGGCGGTATCAGAAGCATCAGCAGGCGGTGAAATACCCGCAGGCTGGGTCCAACTACTCGAAACGCGGGAGGATGTGAACGAGCTGCTAAAATTGAACGAATATATAGACCTTTTAGTGCCCCGCGGTAGCGAACAATTTGTAAAATATATACAGAACAATACCAATATCATGGTTTTAGGGCATTCTGAGGGCGTCTGTCATGTCTATGTGGACCGCGATGCAGACCTAAAGATGGCTGTGGACGTATGCTACGATTCCAAAGTTCAATATCCCGCAGTGTGCAATGCGGCGGAGACGCTGCTTGTGGATACCGCAATTGCCCCGGATTTCCTGCCACGTATCGCAGAGAGGTACCAAGAAGCAGGCGTTGAGCTAAGGGGCTGCCCGAAAACGCTGGAGGTTTTACGTGACAACGCGGGACAGTTAAAGCCAGCATCAGAAGAAGATTGGCGCACCGAATACAACGATCTAATCATCTCCGTCAAAGTGGTTGACGGTGTTGACGCAGCTATTGACCACATCAATCGTTACGGGTCGGGGCATACCGACGCTATCGTCACCGCGAACAAAGAAACGGCACTAAAATTCATGCGGTTCGTGGATTCGTCTTCGGTAATGCACAATGCCTCAACACGGTTCAGTGACGGGTTCCGATACGGCAAGGGCGCCGAAGTGGGTATAAGCACGTACAAGGTGCATGCAAGAGGTCCCGTTGGACTGGAGGGGCTAATCATCTACAAATATCTGCTTGTCGGCACGGGGCAGGTGGTGGCTCAGTACGTAGGCGCAGATGCTAAGGAATTCACACATCGGGAATTGTCAAAGCAGTTTCTATTATGATTTCTTTATTGCAGATAGCACCTACCTTAGCCGAATATTTCAATGTTCGGCTGGTTTCGCACGCTCGCCCAGTCGAGAAAATACATAAATTCGTTTGTTCTCGCTATCCTGTTCCATCTGTGGTAGTATTGCTGGTAGTTGACAGCCTTGATTTTCGGCTTTATTCCGAGCTCGCTGACGAACTGCGGACTGTCCACGAGCTTGCCGAACAAGGCGGGCTTCTATTTGAGTGTAAAACGGTAAGCAGCCATACAACACCCGCAATTGGTTCTATACTCACGGGCTTAGAACCCGAGGCTCACGGCATCTTTACAGACAACGATGTGGGCAAATCAAAGATAAAATCCCTTTTGGAGATACTCGAAGACGCGGGAAAGAAGACCGCTATGGTAATAGAAACAGGCGGTGTAAAACCGCTTATTGGACGGATAAGCTACGTGTACGCTGTTGATGACCGTGACGACATAATAGAATATGACGAGCTAATAAAAACGCACACAATAGCCGTATTGAAGAAGCAAGACTTAAGAATGGCGTTTGCTCACATCCGTGCAATTGACCGGTTTGCACATAGAGGCAGGGATTTGCGTGTTGCAGCGAAAGTTACAGACGGTAATATAAGAGAAATAGCAAATGCTGTTCGCGAAAGGGACGGTTTGTTGCTTATCTGTGGCGATCATGAGACACACCTTAAGGAAGAGAAAAGAACCAGGACGGTGCCATTAATTGTTTCCTGTCCATAGTGCCGGTGAGGGTTATTTATAGCGGGATGGCTAAGGATAATCAAACACATGAACTCTATGCAATCTATCTTTCTTGGCGTGCTCCAAGGAGTTACGGAATGGCTTCCGATTAGCAGTCAAGGACAGACAGTGCTTGTCATGCTAAATTTCATGCGGATAGACCCCTCGAACGCCATATCCATTGCCATCTTTCTCCATATTGGAACAATGCTTGCGGTTCTTATCAAATTCCGACACGATTTCGTATCAATGCTAAATCGGGACTCGAAACTATTGAAAGTCATTATCGTCGCAACGCTATCAACCGCAATCACAGCAGTGCCGCTTCTAATCATCGTCAAAGACTTACTGGTAACCGGAGAAATAGCCAATATCTTAATCGGCGTCATGCTGATAATAACGGGAGTCATGCTCGGAGTACAAAAGCGTATGGGCAACAGCTACCGGACCCTCGATGAGATAACGACAAAGGACATGGTCTTCGCCGGGCTTGCGCAGGGATTCGCTATTTTACCAGGAATCTCCAGGTCGGGAACGACCATCACCGTGCTGTTAATGTGCGGCATCAAACAAGAACTCGCATTGAAGCTTTCGTTTCTCATGAGCGTTCCTGCGGTGCTCGGTGCTATTGTGCTGTTCGATGTCTGGAGTGTCTCGGCTGTTGCAATGAGCGATGCTATTATCATGGTACTATCCTCTCTTATAATGGGATATTTAACGATGAGCGTTCTACTGCGATTCGCGAAGCGGGTGAATTTTGCGATTTTTTGTGTTTCATTAGGTGTGCTCACGCTTTTAATATCTCAACTACCAATACTGTTAAATTAGGTGAAAAAGCAGAAGTAAGGGGGAAAAAGCGTATAAACAGAAATGGGTATGAATATGCAGATACAGGAGATAGAATTAATAGTCGTTATGATCCTGGCGTCCTTCACGCTTGCTATGATCTTGCTACCGTTAGTAATAAAGAGATTAGCGCGGAAGGGCGTTGTCACCGTAGACCGCTACAAGCGGGATTTGCGAGAGATACCCACAAGAGGTGGCTTTGTGATTATAGGTGTGGTCTTCTTAATGTTCGGCTTAGCAACGCTGTTCGCATATCTACCAGGTCCTATTTCAGTGCCAATTCATCTGACCGGAGCGGATTGGGCTATACTAATAGTTGCGGGGTTATTTGCTGCATTTGGACTGGTAGATGATTTCTTAGATGTCGGCAGACCCGTGAAGATATTCATACTCTTCTTCTTCTCTTATCGGTTGATATTCGAGATAACGTCCACGGTGGTCCTGGTGCCGTTCATAGGGAACATAGACTTCGGTGTTTTCTACCTCGCTTTGATTATTCCGATATATGTGCTCGTGACCGCGAACTTGGTGAACATGCACTCGGGATTTAATGGACTGGCGTCGGGGCTATCGGCGATTGTAATTGCATTCCTGCTGCTTAAATGTATAATAGAGGGCTGCTATGACGGTGCTTTTTTACTGGGGTCTCTCCTCGGAGCTATTTTTGGCTTCCTCTGGTACAACTTCTATCCCGCCAGAATCCTTTGGGGTAATACAGGCTCTTTAGCCATAGGTGCTGCTATAGGTGCTGCAATAGTGGTATCCGGATTCTTAGTTGCCGGGTTCGTCATGTTAATACCGCACACAGTCAATTTCTTGATGTATGTCTATTGGCGACTGATGCACCGGCTACACCCGAATGACTGGCGATGGCGGATAGAGAAGTTTGGAAAAGTTCGAGCAGATGGAACGTTAGAAGTTCCGAATCGTTTGACGTTGAAGTGGGTATTGCCATTTTATTACCGGATGACAGAGAAGCAAGCTGTGCTGATGATGTACGCGTTGACTATAACTTTCTGCATTGCCGGATTGTTCATTCATGGATAAGTGTAGTGGTGGTGGATATGGGTTCTTTTTATATACTAAAATATAAAGTTTACTTGAACTTTTACGTAGATTGTAAATAGGGAGAGCTGATCATGAAATATGTGAAATGGTTTGATGAGGTTGGTAAAGAAGACGTAGCATTGGTTGGGGGCAAAAACGCTTCTCTCGGCGAGATGATACGGAACCTACAAGCAAAGGGCGTGGATGTCCCTTCTGGGTTTGCTATCACCGCCGAAGCATATAAGTATCTGTTACAAGAAGCAGGTATAGGCGAAGAAATCAGAGAAACGCTGTCGGATTTGGATACACACGACATGGCAAATCTGTTTAAACGGGGAAACAAAATAAGGCAACTAATAAAAAATGCCAAGTGTCCACGCGATTTGGAGGACGAGATAAAAGCCGCTTACAGGGAGATGGAAAAGAGGTATGGCGAAAATGTGGACGTGGCGGTGAGAAGCAGTGCGACTGCAGAAGACCTACCGACAGCGAGTTTCGCAGGTCAGCAAGAGACGTATTTAAACGTAAGAGGTGTGGATGAATTGATGGATAAGGTGGTGGAATGTTTTGCTTCTCTATACACAAACAGGGCGATTTCCTACCGTGTGGACAAAGGATTTGAACACCTCAGCGCCTATCTCTCGATTGGCGTGCAGAAGATGGTCCGTTCTGATTTAGCCTCTTCAGGGGTTATATTTTCCATAGATACCGAATCAGGTTTCCGAGATGCTATTTACATTACTGGTGCGTACGGGTTAGGCGAGAATATCGTGCAAGGTGCGGTAAATCCCGACCAGTTTTTTGTTTTTAAGCCAACATTACAGGAAGGCTTTAAGCCAATCGTGGGGAAGAAAGTGGGCCCAAAGAGGAAGAAAATGGTTTATAATGAAAAGGGCATGGGTACGAAACAAAGAAAAGTCACTTCCGACGACCAGAAAAAATTCGTATTGACTGATGAGGAAGTGCTCACACTCGCGAGATGGACGTGCATTATAGAAGACCATTATGGTAGGCCCATGGACATCGAATGGGCAAAAGATGGCATAACCAATAATCTTTTCATCTTACAGGCGAGGCCGGAAACGGTGCATTCGCAGAGGGACCTCGCAGTGCTCGAGACTTACGTGCTCGAGGAGGACCGGGATTTGCTTAAAGAAGAAGGGTGGCTCTTAGTCGAAGGCGAGGCAGTGGGTACTAAAATCGGGTATGGGGAAGTAAACGTGATAAAAAACGCGAAGGAAATCACTAAATTCGAGCCCGGACAAGTTTTGGTTACCGAGATGACGGACCCGGACTGGGAGCCGATAATGAAAATAGCGGCTGCGCTTGTTACGGACAGAGGGGGAAGAACATGCCATGCTGCTATAATATCACGAGAACTGGGAATACCCTGCGTAATTGGCACCGTAGATGGAACACGAGCACTAAAGAATGTGAAAGAAGTTACAGTAGATTGTTCTGAGGGCATAGGACGGGTATATGAGAGCAAATTGAACTACCGATTAGATAAAGTGCCATTGGACAAACTTCCGAGACCTCGCACCCAAATAATGATGAATGCAGGTGTGCCGGAGAATGCCTTTTTCCAGGGGCAAATCCCGAATGATGGCGTGGGTTTAGCCCGGGAAGAGTTTATAATCAATTCTTATATCGGCATCCACCCGCTGGCACTGATAGAGTATGATAATTTAAAGATTAGAGCGGGGAAAGACCGGAAGATAGCGAAGGTAATAAAAGAGATAGATGCGAGAAGTACCGCGTACACGGACAAAGTGCAATTCTTCATTGACAATCTGGCAATGGGCATAGGGCGAATCGCAGCGGGATTTTATCCCAATGATGTGATTGTGCGGTTGTCTGACTTCAAGACAAACGAATATGCGAATCTAATAGGTGGTTATCTATACGAGCCGGAAGAGAGTAACCCGATGATCGGTTGGAGGGGCGCATCACGATATTACGATAAGAAATTTAAGCCTGCATTTGAGTTAGAATGTAAGGCGATAAAGAAGGCCAGGGACGAGATGGGATTGACGAACCTAAAAGTGATGGTTCCGTTTTGCAGAACGCCGGAAGAGGGTAGAAAAGTAATAGAAACGATGGAAGAGTTCGGATTGAAACAAGGCGAGAATGAACTGGAAGTGTACGTGATGTGCGAAATTCCATCAAATGTGATTCTGGCAGACGAATTTGCGGATGTGTTTGACGGGTTCAGCATAGGGTCAAATGACTTAACGCAACTAACATTGGGCTTGGACCGAGATTCTGACCTGGTAGCCCACATATTTGACGAAAGGAACGAGGCAGTGAAGCGGCTGGTGAAGCATGTCATAGATGTAGCGCATAAACACGAGCCGAGGAGGAAGATCGGGATTTGTGGACAGGCGCCGAGTGATTTTCCGGAATTCGCTGAGTTCCTGGTTGAGTGCGGGATCGACTCGATATCTTTGAATCCTGATGCAATAATATCTACGAGGTTACATGTAGCAGAGGTGGAGAAACGAATAGATGTACGTAAAGATAAGAGCGATTGATGTAGTAAGGGTGCCACCTGAGAGATTGGGGGACAATTTGCGGCTTACCGTGAAGGAGATGTTACGGGATAAGCTGGAAGGGCGAATGGACAAAAAGATAGGGATGTTCATAGCGATACTGGATATTGTGGATACGAAAGAAGGGCGGATAATGATAGGCGACGGTGGCGTTTATTACGAAACGGTCTTTGATGTACTTGTTTTTAGACCCAAGATGCAGGAGATAGTGGAAGGGGAAGTGGTAGAAATAGTAGAATTTGGCGCTTTTGTTGAGATTGGTCCTTTAGATGGTTTGCTGCATATCAGCCAGATCACAGATGAATATATCTCATACGATGAGAAGGGGGCAAAGCTCAATACCAAGGATACCAATAGAACTTTAGGAGAAGGCGACAAAGTGCGGGCGAGAATAGTTGCGATTTCATTAAACGAGAGGGACCCGGGGGATAGCAAGATAGGTTTGACGATGCGACAGCCGGGACTGGGAAAGATAGAGTGGTTAGAGACAGAGCGTGAGAAGGAGATGAAGGCGGAAGCGGAATAATGGATAGGGCATGCAAGGATTGTCATCGGATAGTTGAGGAAGGAAAATCGGTCTGTAAATGCGGCTCTAATTCACTCAGTAAAGACTGGAACGGTTACGTTATTATTTTAGATGTTGAAGGTTCTGAGATAGCTAAGAAATTAGAGCTAAATAAAGAAGGGCGGTATGCATTAAAAGTGAGGTAAAGAAAAATGGAGATTGAGATATCAGAGGAGAAGGATAACAAATTATTGAATAGGAAGGAAGTTTTTTTCCGGTTGAAGCATAAAGGGGAAGGAGAAGAGAAAGCAGCGTCACCAAGTAGAGAAGAAGCACGTAGTGCTTTGATAAAGAAGCTGCGGTGCGGCTCAGGCCTGCTCGTAATAGATTGGATGCGACCGGAATTTGGAAAGAGAGAAACGGTGGGTTATGCAAAGGTATATGAAAGTGAAGATAGATTAAAGGAGATAGAGCGGGAACATATATTAGAGCGTAATTTTGGTGGCGCAGAGAGTGATAAGGGGGAATAAAAGATTATGGCAGGAATACATAAGCTTTATGAAGTGACAGAAGAAAAAGGTAAAGTGAAAGTGCAAAGGAAGCGGAAGGTGTGCCCACGATGTGGCGCAGGTGTGTTTTTAGCAGAGCATAAAGACAGGTATTCATGTGGCAAATGCGGTTACACGGAGTTCAGGAAGAAATAGTGGTATTTGTTTAGTTAACCACAAGATTTCACAGATTTCCACGAGAATAGAAGGACAGTAGCCAGATTTTAGTATACCTTGGGCCACATTATCCCACATTAATCCCACTTTCTTGTGTTAATCTTGTGGTTTTAAAAATTCTCAATAGTGTATTAGTAAGTGGTTGTAACAAGCCACGAGATTCTCACAATAAAGAAAAAGTATTGTACACACTTCTGGTTTGCTAAACCGTTACAGAAGCTCAAATAAAAGGGAAGAAAAAATATTCCCGCTTATTCTAACCTTATCGCAGGAATCCAGTTGTTGTAAGTACGCCCATTTGCATCCACGAACTCCGTGCAGTTCATTGTACCATTTGCATTCGAAAGCGTTGGACTGTGTATAACTTGCGGATACGAACCTGTACGAATAGAGAAGTTATATTGTTCGTTTGCGGCCAACTTAAACGGTACCGAGAAGTTGATATAAGACCAATCTGCTTCTTGATAGCCTGCCCAACTTCCTTCTGCGACTGTACGGGACACGTTCCAGAATATTACGTGTTCCGAATGCCCGCCTGTGCCTGCACATGGATACGTGTACAGTTTGCTCACCGTAATCGTTTGTGTTGGCGTAAATGTGCCGTTGTGCGTGCCTAAGATGCTTGGATATGTGCCGGAACCTGTGTCGAATTTTATTTGTGGTGTTGGCGTCAATGTTGCATGTACTTCTGATATTCCGCCAGCCGTTACTGATAGATTTGTAGACCAATCCTGATAACCATCAAGAGTGAGCTTAATAGTATGCGTGCCGGGGGACACATCAGGAATCGTGACGTTTGTTGTATAAGACGTACTCGCGCCATCTAATTCTATCGCGGCACCAGAAGGTGACGAAGCTATGTTGATAGTGCCGGTTGTAGATGGTGTATCTGCAGAAACAGCCCCGTACCAGTATCCTGCACCCATACGGTAATTGCTGCTCTCAGAAGACCCGATAACCTGCCCGGCGGTGCTTCTTTGTACGTAGCTGGCGGAGTCCATCTGGCCACCGCCACCGCCGCTTAGCACGTGCCAGCTCAGGTCGTAGTTCGTGGATACCTGTGCATATGCGATGCTCGTGAGGCAGAGCAGCCCCACAAGTACTAATACTCGTTTGTTCATTTTTTTCTCCTACGATTTATTTGCATACGCAGAATGCGAATACTTGCCGCTTGTTCATCCTCACTACGCCTCTTCATTCCCGGGTTCGACTTGCTCCATCCAGACGTCTTCGTAGCCCAGCCGCTTAGCAACTATGCGGTACTCCAGAGTAATGTCTGCCTCGCCATTGGCATCTCTTAGCTCGAATGATGTGGACGTTTTGTTTGCCACATAAATAGGAGCCCAGCCGTCAACAGGTGTGAAGAAGACGTGATAGGCTACCGATAGGTTCACGGTCTCTGCAAAGACAGGGTCAATCTCGACCACAGCTACACCGTCCTCAAGTTGGGTCATGCCGAAGTCCTCGAACCAGACCTCTGTGCTCTCGAGTGCGTACATCTTGCGGGTTCCATAATCCCCTGCAGCCACCACCGCAGTCTTGGTGCCGCTAGCGGACATATCTCCGCTCTCGTCTACGTTGAAGATGATTTTATTATCTTTGTCACGGATCGCGAAGTCGGCATCTTCTCCGTCGCCGTCGTTGTCCAGATCGATCCTGATACCATCGTTAGAGATGAGGAAGATGTCGCTGCTGGTGTATCTAGGGTCCGAGTATATCGCGCCATCATCTCCAACCGTGGTGTCGGCATTGCCGCCCAGGATGAGGTCTGCGCCGCTGTCTTTGCCCTCAGCGTAAACGCCTGCGGAGTCGGCGGAGTCGGTTCTACCATACACGCCGTGGAATTTGGTACTGTGTGCATAAACTCCATGGCTGTCGTTGCCATAGGTGTATGCATGAACTCCATCGCTGTCGTCGCCATGGGTGTATGCATGAACTCCATCGCTGTTGTCGCCAGAGGTAGATGCAGAAACTCCACGGCTGCCGTCGCCATGGGTGTATGCATGAACTCCATAGCTGTGGTAATAAGCAGTTGTCACAGTCACGCCCGCGTTGTGAGTCCACAATGTTCCACCCTGATTTGTCGTGAAGTATCCGCCGGACTTGCCGCCTTTTCCGTACACGCCGTAGCCTTTGGCGCTGGATGCATAAACTCCAGAGCTGTCGTTGCCAGTGGTAGATGCATAAACTCCATTGCTGTCGTCGCCAGAGGTATATGCATAAACTCCATTGCTGGCGTCGCCAAAGGTATATGCACGAACTCCTGCGCTGATGTCGCCAAAGGTATATGCACGAAATCCATCGCTGCCGTCGCCAGAGGTAGATGCACGAACTCCCTCGCTGAAGTTGCCATGGGTCTCTGCATAAACTCCATCGCTGTGGTCGCCTGTACTCTCAACTTTTAGAACAGGACTACCCGAAACAGAACCATTAATCACCGCTCCCGGTCTAAGGCTCAGCGCATAGGGCACTGGTCTTAACTCTTGCCTCGGCGACATCTCGGAATCAGCTCCGACTTTTATCCCAAGCCATAGTGCTTTGCCGTCAAAGTCGCTCGTACCAAAGTCTATGCCTGTGTTGAACAAGCCATCGGTAACGTCTACATCATGCGAATCCGTAGCAAGAGCCGTGCCTCCGGTCGAGACGTCATACAATCCAAACGTCATCGTGTACGTCCCGCTCAGCAGCTCGCCTGCGCTGTCGGTCAGCCGACCCTGGTAGTTGATGCACGAGGTAACCTCCGAAGCTGCTACTGTTACACCTTCGGCGTTTTGGTCTATCACTCCACTGCCCGAAGCCGCAATTGCAAACGCAAATGTAATAAGTGCAATCGCTGCTAATACGCCTATACCTAAAAATACCTTTTTTGTTTTATCCATTTTTTATATTCCCCTTTTTGTTTCTTTTTTGCTGCTCTCTTCAACCATTTTTGTTTGTGATGAGAGCAGCGAGCGTATATTTGTATTCATAACGTTTAAATTTTGCGGTTTCTTTAGCTCATATTTATATAGCCTAAAAACTCACAGTGACTATATTCGTAGTTTAGAACTCATCAACTGGTAGAAGCGTTTTTTCATTGCTTTTCACATCTGTCACAATAAATCTTTAAAAGCCGAAAAGACAAATAAACAATCCATGCTGCTATGGTTCTTTTTCATCGTGGTTAGCTGCCTACTCGGGCTTTCCATCTCTTTTCTGTTAGACATCCGTTTTTCTGCACTGGAACGTGCTTTTTTCGCGATTGTGCTCGGACACGTGATATCAATATGGTTAGTATTCCTTCTTGCATGTATAAGCGGCGCGATAAGCTTCGGTATTATCCTGCTCTGCATTGTTATATGCGCTTTATTGTCTGCCATATTTTTAATAGCCACCCGTAAACGTTTCGCTGCTAACCTTTTCGATTTCAAATTAGATATTTACACACTCACGTTCTTTGCGTTTATTCTGCTGTACCTATTATTCATGAATCTATACGGAGTTTTAAGCCCAGACGAAGCGGGCAATCTATACGCACTTCACACCGTTTGGGCGGATTATCCATTTCACACCTCTGTTATAACTTCGTTCGTTTATAGCGACAGTTTCACGTTTCCACCGATTTATCCGCAGTTTTTACACACCGAGATGCACTATCCATTCCTCCTGGACTTCTACTCTGCGGTATTAATGAAAGCGGGATTGGGCTTGAGGGGTGCTATCATCATACCAAACATTTTATTCCAATCTGCCCTTTTCGGGCTGTTCTTCTTTTTTGCGTACCGATTAACCAGCTTGAAGAAAGTAGGTGCGCTGGCTGTTGTTATATTCATCTTCTCTGGCTACCCGCCTGATCTGCAATCCGTGGGCATTCACTTCCTTAACCCGATGTATGCGGTTATAATGCCACAACGAACGGCGATGTTAGGCATGGCAATCTCATTTGCCGTTTATATCCTGCTATACGAGGCTTTATTCCAGAAGGAAGAGTCCGAAGGCGGTATCAAGTCAGAATTACAGTATAAGGAGCTGTTTCTGGCTGGAGCACTTATTGGACTGCTACCGTACATACACGCGCATTCGTTTATGGCGACTGCGTTTGTTTCCGTAGTCCTTATCTCTATTGTAGTCCTCAAAGACCTTCTGGAGAACAGATTTAACCAAAAAGGTACGCGCAAAATTCTGTGTATGCGCGATTTGAAATTTTTTATTTGCGTGTGTACACCGCTGATTCTACTCTCGTTACCTCAGATATTGTGTATCAGGACAGGTGTAACCGAGAATTTCTTCGTGTTCTTCCCCGGGTGGACGGAACAGAACAGCTCACTGATATTGGGAGCCGATTGGTCACTTTTCGGTGCGATTTCCTCGTCTGCAAAGTCTATTTTATTGGTTTTAAAATTATGGGTTTTAAACCTGGGTATTCTATTTTTCCTTCTTCCATTAGGATTTTTAAAGTCAACGCGAAACGTAAGAACGTTTTATCTGCCTTTTTTGTTACTCTTCGTACTTGCAAACCTCGTGAAGTTCCAGCCCTGGTACTTCGACAACTATAAGCTATTTTTACACTGGTACGCACTAACCGTTATACTGGTGACAGTAGCGATATTCTGGCTATGCGAGTCGGTACGGGAAAAGAGAAGGCCTATCGGTGCTTTAGTGCTTGTCGTTTTGGTTATCAGTTGTACTTTATTCGGTTTTGTTGCTCATGCAAGGATGATGGATATGAACTACAGGATGTGGTCGGGAGAGGAGATCCAAGTTGCTGAGTGGGTACGTGATAATACAGAGTCCAATTCTGTATTCTTAACTGGAAGTGCGCACAATCATCCGATACCTTCATTGTCCGGCAGGCAGCGGGTGATGGGCTATGAGGGTTGGCTGTGGTCGCACGGCATAAACTGGATGCGTATTAATGAACGCAAGCGAGACGAAATAGAGATGTACAAAGGTAACTACACGCTTATTAATGAATATGGTGTGGATTACGTGTGTGTTGGACCGTACGAGAGAGCGTTCGCAAGAGATAATCACTTCGTGATATTTTATTCTGCATTTGAGGACCTAGTGCGATTCGATTTGAAGTTGGATGAGGTAATAGAAGGGGAGAGCTGGAGGATATATAAGGTCAAAACGCCCAGTACCCCTGCGTGAAACGACAGAGGAAGAAACGGTAAAACAGCAGGAATGCAATGGTCGTCACATAATGCAACTCTTCTCGTTTATCGCTGATGATAGCGAGTATGATGAAAACAGGGAACATAGAGAGTGTGTAACGTGGTAAACTCAACCAATAACTGGTAGAAGCTACTGCGAGCCATGAGTGGAAGATATAAAGGGAGTACGAGGGGCGTAATTTGGTGATAAGGAACAGTCGCACAATTGATTTTGTGTATTTATATAGCTGAGGCGAAAAAAAACCACGAGATTCCACGAGATCAACACAAGAAGATGATCCTGGACACGGGATACTGGTTAGATTTGCTTCTTATATCTTACACCCTTATATTTTCTCGTTAAAATCTGCGTAATCTTGTGGTTAGCTAAACAAATACGATTTTGATACTAATTTTTTCACTTCTTTTTGGATTTAGAACTATATACGCCTTTCTTATTCTCTCGATTTTGAATTGTTGGACAACAGGGATATTCAAAAGAACTCCTCTCTAAAGTTGCCTTTATCTAAGGTCACCATTAAAAATAACGTTGGTTTTCAATAAAATTAGCGCATATAACTTCACCATCTCCTTGCAGCTCAAAACCCCCAACACATGCAGGTACCAGCACGGTCTCTGGTGGTGTTAATGAAAGCTCTGTATCCGACTTCAGCGTTACATTACCTTCTACACACGTAATCAAACAAGCCCCGGTAAAACCTTTTAGTTGCTTGCCACGAACCTTAAAAAGTCGCAACTCGAAATGCTTGCCCTTCAAAAGCATATATTCCTCAGATTCTTCCTCTTTACGCAAAAGCTCATGCTCCGTCGTTGCGTCCCTGCGTTCTTCAAACGTCAATACGTTCTGGGCATCCTTCAGATGGAGTTCCCTACCACGACCATAGTCATATATCCGAAACGTTCTTTCCGACGCAGTGCTTACCTCATATATTTTTGTTCCCGCACCTAATGCGTGAATGGTGCCAGCGGGAATGTGATATGTATCGCCCACGTCCGCATCGAACGCATTCAAACGAGAAATGAAGTCACCACTTTTTGCCGCTTCTTCCAATTCCCCCGCATTCATAGACTCTTTGAATCCCAAATATATTTTCGCATCCTTAGACGCTGCAAGGACATGCCACGCCTCTTCTTTACCAAAAACATCTCCAAGCTTTCTCGCGTACGCATCGTCTGGATGCACTTGCACTGACAGATTCTCATCTGCCTTTATTATCTTCACAATCAGTGGGAACTTCGCCAATTTCACTCCTAAAATCTTCTCCGGGAACAAAGCAGTCAGGTCATCAAGAGTGAATTCCTGTTTCGTTCCCGATTCTGTTTCGCAATAATTCCGTGGCGAAGCGCACCAAAGCTCGTAGCCCCAGGGCTTCTTCTCCATGAATGGCTTGATTCTTATGGGTCTTTCAATATGCAACTTATTCGCATCAAAAATCAGTTTCTTGATAAACTGCTCAAACATTTCCTTTGTAGCCTGTATTTTGTCCCCAGAAACGCCTTTCATCAGTTCTGCAACCTCGCTCAGCGAAAATTCGTTTCCCCGAAGTCGAGCGTGCCACCATTTCTCCTTCGCAGTCTGCTCCTCACCAATCCGCATCTGAAGCCTTATATTCCCTTTATATGGATGGAACACATCCACGAGGACGCAATCATCGAGTTCTAATGAGCCATGATCAACCACATTGTAAACAACGCAGTTTTTACCTCGTATTCTGTTCAATCTGGAGTTTATCACACATGTCTGCTCAAGCTGTGCGGACTTCGCACTCGAATTTGATACCACGCTGTTCTTTACCAACCCTTCAGCAAACTCAGCATCCACATATACCGAATCCAAAACTTCACAGCCGTTCGTAACCGAAGTGACATTGACACCTAAAAACTCGCGTAATCGCTGACCTACCTCATCCTCTGCTAATATCTTCATCATGGTCTCGTAGTAACTTGCATTCGTACCGAAATCTCGCCATATTGTTTTATCGCTTAAAGGAAAGCTTTTTATCAGTGCAAGCGGTTCTGTACGCAGTACCTCCCTTCTTATCATGTCCGCATGCTCACGGTGCCAATAGTCAGCGCATGAGTCAGGCGAAATCCATAATTGCCATAACTCGTCTGAGTTGAACTTCCCTTTTCTTATCTTCAGATTATCGTTAAACGCCTCGAGCATGCATTCCGCTAATACGCCGCTCATTGTAAACATCCCCATGTTCACCATCACTCGGCTTCCTTCTTGTTTTTGCAGCTTCTTCTTCACCGCTTCGTAGCTTCGGGTGTCATCGAAATCAAGAAGTTCGCAGCCTTCCTCGACCATACATTGGACTATCTGAATACCGTATTTACTCGCAACCTCCTCTGTGAGCGTTGTCTTTAAGCCAAAGAGCATGGCGTGCGTGCTCTGTGCACACTTCCTTATCGCCTCGGGGTTATCAGTGAATAGCAGAAATTGGTCACCCCACGTAACCAGGATACGGTACGGAATAGCGAATTCCTGAAATTGTTTTATCACGCCTTCCAGTAGCGAGATATTAAGGACTTCTATGTATGCTTTGTTCTTACAGGTCCTTGTGAGGATGTTTCGGGTGCCTTTGCCCGCAGTATGCACGATAAGAACGCTTTTGCCACGTTTCACTTCTTCTACAATGTCCTTTCCTGTGGCATTGCAGGCGTTTTCTATTGCGAACAGTGTGCCAAGCCCGTTACCCGCGGCACCAGTCCATGCGTGCTCGGAAACGGGCACAAAAATCGAGTTGAGCAGCACGTCACCTCGTAGCGAAGTACGTTCCAGGTTCTTCACTTCTGAATCTTCTCCCACAACAACCACAACGTAATCGAACATTTTTATTTTTATATTTGTAGGAAGGATTAGAATTTAAATCTAACGTTTACGTTCAGATGAGAATAAAAGCGAAAATAAAGATAAGAGGAACAAATGCGGATTTGGTAGCGGTACCTTTAACGTTGGACAATACGAATAATATGAACACGGAGATAGAGGAAAAAAGCGCAGTAACGTACTTTGAAGCCGAAAAAATAGGGACGCTAATAGCGAGCGTGGATGATTATTTGATGAACGCAAAGGTGGCGCAGGATATGGTATTAGCGGTGACTGAAGAGGCAGAGGGAAAGAGAATTAAGAAAAGAGGGTGACTGATGACTGATATGGAATTTCAACTAAGTGCTATTATTAAATGCAGCGGGAGTTTAACCGGGATAAGTTCGCAGGAACAAACGGATTTTGTGCAGTCTTGTAACGCGAGTTTATTAAAGAAGGGAGCACCTTCGGGTGGCGGTGCTGAGATAGTCAGATGGAACGTAGCGGGAGAAAGGATAGAGTTGGGATTAGTCTCTGATCGGTACGTGCGAGTGCATGATGCGCTTCTCCGATTGAAGAACGAATTGGCTAAATTTTTAGGTAAGCACCGGATAGGGCTAAGGGGTGCGGAAATAGAAGATTATCAAATTTTAATGGATTGGGATGAGGACTGGCAGCTAAAGAAATTACCGTTTGTAAAGCAAATAAACCAGGAAGGAGGACGTTTAAAGCTATCCCTGGATGTAGATGAGTTTGCGTTAGCAAACCGGATTCCTGATAGGATAATAAAGTTACTGGAGGATAAGAAAGAAGCAGCGAAATGGAAGGGCAAAAGTGAGCACTGGGAATTGCTGTTTGAGAGCGAAAAGAAGCCTTACTACTTTGATAAAGACCCTACGGAGGAGATGGCAAAGCGAGGTTGGATACGGCATGCTGCGGGACGGGGCCAGTTTATTTACGGACCGCAGATAACGAAGATTTTTAGAGCGTTCGAACGCATATTGTTTGAAGAGATTTTCACGCCTCTGGGCTATGAAGAGATGATATTTCCGAAGCTTGTGACCTGGGACGTCTGGAAGCGGTCGGGTCATGCAAAAGGGATTTATCCAGAGGCGTATTACGTATGCACGCCGAAGACACGCGACCCCGAATACTGGGAAGAGGTGATGGATTATTACAAAGTCACGAATGAGGTCCCGCTGGACATGATTATGGAGCGGATAGAGAATGTAGGCGGGATGTGCTATGCGCAGTGTCCACCTTCTTGGGTGTTCTGGCAAGGTAAGACCATGCCGGATGATATACTACCGATAAAGATCTTTGACCGGTCGGGCACCTCACACCGGTACGAAAGTGGCGGGCTTCATGGCATAGAGCGGCTTGACGAGTTTCATCGTGTGGAGATAGTCTGGATGGGTACAAAGGAGCAGGTGATTGTGCACTCGAAACAGTTGCAGGCGAAGTATCGTCTAATATTCGAGAAGATACTGGACATCGAGTGGCGAGAGGCATGGGTAACGCCCTGGTTCATGGCGCAGGAGGGTAAATCGGGTCTTTCCGAGTTGAAAGAAGTAGGGACTACAGATTACGAAGCGGTCTTGCCGTACAGCGGTAAATTGCTGGAGTTCCAGAATGTTAGCGTGAATGGCAATAAATATCCAAAAGGGTTCAGCGTGAAGCTGCAAAGCGGAACGGAGTTGTGGTCCGGCTGTTCTGGAGTGGGTCTTGAAAGATGGGCCGCGGTATTTTTAGCACAGAAGGGTTTAGACCAGGATAAATGGCCTGCCAAGCTCAGGGATGTTGTGGGCGAGCTGCCAGAGGTGTTCAGGTTTTTGTGAACAAACGCCAGTTCCATAACTGCAAAGTTTGGTCGCGTATCATCCTTTGTTAAAGTTCACTTCTATTCTGCAATCTCTCAGTTATAAATTCCAACTTGTCACTTCTTTTTTCGTATTTGTTTAGCTAACCACAAGATTCCACAGATTTTCACGAGAGAATAATAATAGTAACCAAGTTTTAGTGTTTTATTAACTACTTTATCAATTATTAACCCCTAATTCTTGTGTTAATCTTGTGAAATCACGGGGTTTTTTACATCAGCTATACACCTATGTTAAGTTCGTCCTCACTATTTTCTTATTCCTTTGTCACATTTAAAGTTTTTTGTTTTTTGTTTTGTACGCATCCTATGCTTCAGGACATACACCTATCCGCGGTCCAATGGCCGCACTATGGCAGACTTCGTCCTTGGTTAGATATGCGCTTTAATCAAATTCTCGCGGTCATCTGCCGCATGTATAGTCTCCAAAGTCTGCACATCTAACCTTCTATCCGGAATTCTTCCTTGTTTTTCAGCATGTGGTAGATCACCTGAAGGAGTTTTCTCGCTGCTGCTGTTGCTGCAATGTTTGCCCCTTTCTTCTTTTTTATTTTGTTGTAGTGCTGCGTTATCTTGCTATTTGGACACCACTGCACGTGGACTCTCACTGCTTCTACGAGTATCCATCGAAGGTACTTAGAGCCTTCTTTTGTTATTCGCCCATAGTAACTCGTATTTCCTGACTGATGTACCCTTGGAACCAGTCCCGCATAAGAAAACGCTTTCTCTTCATTTGAAAATCTGGAGCAATCCTCTATCTCTGAATATATTATCAGCGCTGAATACACGCCTATCCCCTTTATCCCAGTCATCAACTTCACTTCCACATATTCTTTTCCCGCTTTCTCTATCTCTCTTTCTGCATTTTTAAGTTCCCGATCCACCGCCTCATATATCGCCAGATACGAATCTAAAACCGGGTTCTTCAAATTACATAGCCATTTCTTCCCTTTTCCCATGAAAATACCCGCACCATCCTGATATTTTAGGTTCCTCCTCCGCAGTTCTGTCTTTATCTGGTTCTTTATTATACCCCTGTACCTACCCAGGAAGATTCTATGCCTCACTAAATGCCTTAACGCCCTTACCTCCTTTGGCGGAACATAAGAAGTAGGCAAAAAACCTCCTCTCAGCAACTCTGCCAGCGTCTTTGCATCTATCTTATCCGTCTTTATCTTCGCCTCCGCTATCATTTTCGTTTTCAACGGATGTGCTAGAACTACCTTGTGCCCCAAACCTTCCAGCAAGTCGTAGAAGTATTCGTAGTTGCCACTTGCCTCAAACGCAATCGTCAAATCTTCCAGACCGGAAAAGAATTCCTCTATGTCTTTCGCCTCTGTCTTTATTCGCCCTTCTTTTATCAATTCACCCTCTTTTGTACATATCGTGGTCTGACAAAAACTTTTGTGCAAATCAAGCCCTGCGTATTCCATTTTTACACCTCTATGCTTTTATAGAGGCGAACTTAAACATACCATCAAATACCTTTTTTCTTATACGCAGCCTTCATATAGTTTCCCATTCCTTTTACTACACACAAGTTAACCTTTAAATTTTAACTAATCTTGAAACATGATTAATTTTTTTGTTTATCTGGTATTCGTATTTTTCCTAACGTCATTAGGATAACGTTAATTCGACTTCCAGATGGCGTAAACGAACGGTTCGACAGATATCCAGGAGTGTTCATCACAAGGATGTAGATCGTAACAGCGAAACAGTAGTGAAACTTATTTAAGTTCCGCAGCTAAGTAAACCACCCCACACATCCGAAGCGAGTTGGATGTTCACCCGCTTTCCCTCCTTCCCTCCTTCTGAAAATTTGCTTCTGATTTTTAGATTTTAAAAAACGACACCTCTGGGAGATTTAGACGAATATGCTTTGCTAAACCCTGTCGACGATTTCCTCAGGGCGTTAAATGGTTTCACAGCCCTTAACATCGGGAAAACCTTGCCAAAGGTCATAAAATGAACGAATTTTTGCAAAGCAAAAAAAACTGAGTGGGCACTCAAAATATAGTGTGAATTTTGAGTGGTAGCCCCCACGTTCTTAAGAAGTGGGGTGTTTATGTGGATTCTTTACCAACCGCTTAGATGGGCTTGCAATGTTTGCATTATTCTAAAATTATCTTTTACAATACCTGTCTGTAACTAAGGGATTTATTAAAAAAGTTTCCTCTTGGCAAAAGTATTTAAAAGCATTTGGTTTTTATAGTATAGTCACGGGCACAAATAATTGGACAAAATCAAGTTAAAAGGTTGTTTATTCCAGAACGATTTAAGTGAAGTTCTGAGCGCTTTTACTGTATTATGAGCTATATTTGCGGTTTTCTTTTCGCGTGTTTGACGCC
>JAPWVK010000089.1 GCA_029241965.1 Candidatus Methanophagales archaeon | reverse complement strand
TCGAGCGTGCAGACCATCTGCAGAAACACATCGTCCTCCAGCTCTTCGTCCAGACAGTATGCGTTCTTGAAGCCCAATATCATCTTGACAATGTACGCGAGGCTGATTTGCAGTGGCGTATAAACACAATTACTACTCTTTTCACCTTTCATATCTTCCAGAATGTTCACAAATCCCAATCCGTAAAGGACGTAGAGCATGAGGTTGAATCCCGCCCATTTCGTGGCGGTACGGCGTATTTTCTTATCGTGCGGTACGAATTTATGCGAGTCCATCTCTTTGCTCATTCGGGGGTAGCGGGAGTTGCCAAAATAGCACTTCGTGAATAAAACCACGTGAAATCTATCCAAGTCATCAAAGTTCATGCAGTCGTGGATATATATATGCGATTAAAAGACCAAGAATTCGGTTGAAATCAGTGCCCATCCGCTGCCTGAACTTTGTTACTGCCCCTTTTTTGGGTACAGTCTCAAGTCCTATCTGCTTCATACGCGACTTATTTGAGGTCAGGAAGTCTAGCGTCTCTTCTATGTATATCCTCGCTAATTTCGCAAATAGGAATAGGGACAGCATCGAAGCGGCGGTGTAATCTTGCCCGTCATATTTCTGCAGTTCTTCGTTCTCGGTGAGCCAAGTAAGGGCGGTGTTTAAGAACTCCCGGCACCCTCGTGCCCATCCCGTTTTCTAAAGCCGGTTCAGAAAACTCTACAACTCCAGCAGGTATCGCAGGCAGCCCCAATCGTGGGAATCATAGTCGAAGTCACTCGGCTGTACTCCGGTATCGGATAGTGCGCGGGCTTTTGCGAGAATGTGATTCATCACCATACGATGATGACGGCGGGTAGAGTTTATATAACTTATGTTTCGTGTTGAGTATGCCTTCCATAACTTTAGATTGGGCAATAACACTAAGCTATTTGTGTGAGGAAACTACTATGGATTTTAGAGATTTTTGTATTTGTATAGAAAGGCTAAAAACCACGAGATTTCACAAGAGTAGCACAAGAAGGGAGGGGTATAAGAGACTATCCAATATAATCGTTACCAGAGAGTGTAGAAAGCTAAAGTGACCTTTCTCTCGTGGCAATTAATGAGGGTAAAAGGAGATGTCTATGCACAGAGGAGGGTAAGAAAAAGCGAAACATTTTAGCCTAAAAATCATTTAAACAAACACAATTCGCTCTACTTTTTCTCTTTTTCTCTCTCTCCCCCATTCTTCCATCCTTTCGTTCAGTATCCGCGGGTCAACGAAAGCGAAATCAGTCCATGCTTTTGAGAGTAGAGGTATCTCCTCGATAGAGAAAGTGGGAATCCCAAAACTCAAGAACTTCTGGGTAGCGAAATGCGACATCTCTTTACCATATATTACGGCAGTGACGCCTTTATTCGCCAATAATTCCGCGGTACCTGCTCCGCCTCCACTACCGTCCTCTAAAAATACAATATCACCATTTTTCAATCCGTATTTCCTATCAACCTTAAATATCGCATCTCGATTGAAAGCTCGTATTACTTTTATTCTTCTTCCTCCTTCCAGTTCACTCAATCCCTTTAACTCGTCTATGATACCTTTTAATTCTGTATTCTCCTTTCCCTTATCTCTTAATTCCTTTCTCAGCCTCTTTATCTCGCTATCTCTCTTTCTTATCCACTCCGCTTCTTCTAACTCCTTCCTGCTCGACGACTTAATAAACTCGAGTTTTGTTTGTAAATGCTCTATTTCAAGCTCTTTTTCTTCTAAATTCGCCTTTAGAGCCATCATGAACTCTTTCATTACTCCTATTTGTTCGTCTTTTACTTTTATGACCCCACGTATTCGGAGAAGCTCTTTGTTTGCTTTTTGATTCCTTTCTTCATCTTCTATTCCCCTTTCTCCTCTCTCCTCTTCCGCTCCTTCTTTTTCATCTTCCTTTGCACTCTCGCTTATTAGATGGTTAATCGCCGCACTTATGGACACGCCTTTAATCACCCGTGCCTTCACTTCTTCTACATCCACGCCAGGCGGCGTCTTCTTCTGCACATGTGCGAATTTATTCTTATATCGCCTGAAGGCATTAACGCAAGCGGCTAAGGCATCCCTTTCATGCACGTTCTTATACTCGTAGCCTTTTGTCAGTGCAAGCTTCTCCTCTATTGATAAAGATTCCTTTAACTCGTGAACGTTGGAAGCGAAAATAGTGCTTATCTTTTTTACCATAGCGGGTGTGGGCGTAACGTCGGAAGCGACTACTATTGGCTTTCCATGCGATATTATCAGCCTTATCGTGTCTGCGATCGAATAATTCTTTGAACTGAACACATCTATTGGGTTGCCATCAAGGTCGAGCATGGCAACTCCTATCGTAGTGCCAGGGTCAATGCCAACGAAGGCGTATTTTCGTCTATCGAGTGAAGATGCCATCTATTACATTTTTATCCTTCGCAGGCATATAAAATAAACTTAGAAATTGCGCAATCTGAGGAAGGAGGTGCATAAGGATAAAAGCAGGACTGATAGCGGATACACATGATAATCTCGATTCAATAAGCAGAGCGGTGTAAATTTTTAACCGCGAAGGAATCAAGATATTAATTCATGCTGGTGACTTCGTAGCACCATTTACAGAGAAGCCGTTCCGAACGCTAAAAGCACCGCTGGTTGGAGTGTTTTGGAATAACGACGGCGTTAAGCTGCTTTTAAAAGAGAAGTACCACGAGAAAGGGGTGGGTGAGAGATATGAAGACCCTTATGAATTTGAACTCGCTAAGAAGAAACTAATTGTGACGCACAGACCAAAGATAGTGGAGGCGTTGGCGTTATCGGGCGCTTATGATGTGGTGATATATGGACATACGCATGAAGCGGAGATAGAGAAGAAAGGAAAAACGCTGGTGGTAAATCCCGGAGAGTGCTGTGGATACCTCACGGGTTAAAAAACGGTGGCAGTACTTGATTTAGAACAGGAAGAAGCGACGATAGTGGAGTTGTAATTGTGGCTATTAATGGCATGAAAAAACCGCAAATTATTTATAATGTGAATATTGATATGGCATGTAAAAGGTAATCAATAAAAGGTAAATAAAAAGGAGGTATGTTATGGGAACCTTATATGACGACATAATAGAGTATGGAGGGGAAGTTTTTGGCGAAGAGCACTTGGCAACTCTCAGAGAGTGCGTTCAATGCGGTAAGTGTACAGGCGGTTGTCCATCAGGTAGGAACACGGCGTTCAGGACGAGAAAGTTAATGCAGATGGCTCTGGTGGATATGCGTGAGGAAATTTTTAACGCTCCTGAACTGTGGTTCTGCTCAACTTGTTACACATGTTATGAGCGATGTCCGAAAGGAGTAAAAGTGACAGACATAATAAGAACGATAAGGAACTTAGCGGCGAAGGAGGGGCACATGTCTGTTCCACACAGGATGATCGGCGTGTATGTGATGAAAACAGGCCATGCCGTGCCGCTCGGTCCCGCCCAGATGGAGCTGCGGAAGGCGGTAGGGCTTGATGAAATGGCGCCAACCGCGCAGAAATACAAAGACCAACTGGAACAGGTACAGACGATATTCAAAACGACGGGATACGATGCGATGATTGATTTTGATTGGGACACAATGAATTTAAAAGGGATGGATAAAGGAGGCAAGAAATGAGCGAAGAATCGAAGCCTGAAGAATCGAAAGAGTATGCTTATTTCCTCGGGTGTATCACACCGAACAGGTATCCGGGGATAGAAGCAGCGACAAAGCGGATATTGAAGGAGTTTGGAATAGAGACGAAGGAGATGATGGGTGCATCCTGCTGTCCGGCGCCCGGTGTGTTTGGCTCTTTTGACATGCATACGTGGCTTCCGGTGGCAGCGCGGAATCTCGCTATTGCGGAGGAGATGGACCTTGAGATAGTCGTAACGTGTAATGGCTGTTACGGGTCACTTCAAGAAGCCGACCACTTACTGAGAGAG
>JAPWVK010000088.1 GCA_029241965.1 Candidatus Methanophagales archaeon | reverse complement strand
TGTTGGATTGTTGGACAACCTCTGTAGCCCATAAAACTCAAAATGTCAGGTTATAATGAATTGGGGTATTAATCCTTGGAACTATACACTGGCTGAATATGGGACGCATACGTACCTATTTGTGTTTGAATACTTTTTGGGGGAGAGGGAAGAAAAGAGAACGTCTTCTCAACCACCTACTCCTATCCGTCCAAACCCGCCACAGAAGCGTCTTTCAGCATCGCTAAGTCGCGTTCATCTGCCGGTTCTCCATCACCGTCAGGGTCGTATGTCCTGTCAGGCATAATCGCGTTTACTGTTCCTCGTTCCTGCACGGTGTAACGGCAATATATCGGTGATCATTTTTAATGCTAAGGACTCCATATTATTACATCTTTAACTCTTTAAATCTGAATCTCGGGTTCAATGTTTTTTATTTTTGGAGGAACAAGAGAAATTGGAGCGCCTGTATCTACAATAGCGATTTGTGGATCGCTCCATGTTTCGATAGTCCTAAACTGCACGACTGTAAGAAGCCTGATACCTTTATGCAATTCTACTTCACTTTTGGCATCAATAACAGGTTCTGTCGAAAAAGAGAGTTGAATTTTCATAGTATTCTTGCCTCTCCTTCTACGAAAAATGTGACGAAAGGTCGTCCTATCTCTTTTCGTATAGATTCCCCTTTTTCTTCGGTCAGTTTTTCTCCAAATGCGACCACTTTCTTATTTACCACTGCCACCCACGTATCTGCATATTTTCTACAAAGTTCTGCATAGTGTTCCATTTTTTGTCTTCCCAGAATTCTGAAGGTATCCGCTCCGGCTTTTCAAAAGCACGAATTTTTGGCATTATACGCACCTCCTTTTTTAGTTCTATTCCCTTTACCATTTCATTTCCTCCTTATGAATAACTTTGTTTTATTAAAAAGAAAATGATTTTTGCAACACAAAAAGTTTGTTTCCGTCATACGGATTTTGGTTCGGAGAGTTAATTTGAATACAACATCTAAAAAAATTGTCACCCTACTTTTTATCTGGCTCTTCAACCAACAAATTGTATGTACCTTTGTTCTACAAACATAATCGCATTGTCGCCGATCTCAGGGAGAGGAGAGAAAAGGGAAGAAAAAAAACGACCCCTCAACCACCTACTCCAGCACCGCCTCACCCACGGATACATTTTTCAGCAGTGTCAGGTCGTCTTCATCTGCCAGATTGCCATCACCGTTCAGGTCGTATGTCCAGTCCCGTAGGGTTGTGTTTACTGTTGCATCTGCCATCTTTGCTAAGTTGCCTGCATCTGCCTGTTCACTATTTGTGTTCAAGTCGCCTTTTTGGCAGAGTACTATGTCCGCAGTTGCGGGTTCTTCAGCATTTACTGTGACTGGATCGGAATCAGGCCAGCAGCCGTGTTTCGTGGCGGTTATGCTATATAAGTCGGGTGCGACATCTGTAAACACGTAATTACCTGTTTAGTTGGTTTGTGTAGTTTTTATTTCGGTGCCTTCTATGGTAGTTAAAGGTTAAACTTGACATGAACCAAGGACTTTTTTGGTTGTAAATCTCATTGTATTTATCTCTTTTAAAAACAATAAGTAGCGATTGTCAAGATATTACATACCAAGTCTTCTTCTTTTTGCTTTTTAGATGGGATATGGCCCTTTGTATGGATTTCAACTTGGCAAACAGGCATAAGCCCTGCACCAACTGCTATGCTGTTCATAAAGGTATATCGGTCGCTCCAGTTTACCGCAAGCGACTGATATACTAAGACTAATTAGTTTATGAGGTTACATGGTGTTAAAATCTAAATTCCTGACACTTTTTTATAGCGTCATTTACATGTTATTGTGTCCCAGGTTTATATCAAGGTCAACTCCTATCCATCTGCCGGTATATTCTTTTTTGTTAAACAGTAATGCATTTTCATTTCTACTTATCCCTTATCCCCATCTCTATGAGAAGAGTATCCCAATTAATTGTTTTAATAGAAATCTCACTAAAATGAATTCGTTCCAGTGATTTTAGCGTGTATAATTCTCCATTCTTTCCTACCTTTACTATACATATTCGCTCATTTTATTCTATCCGAATAACAATTAATTTTCTGATTATTTAAAGTTATATCTCCCCTATCAACCTGAGCACTTCAAAACATTCCGCATACTTGTTACCGATTTCATAGCCTCTATCTTTATTTTAACCAGAAGATGGGGAGGGGAGAAGAGATAGGGGAGAAAGGGCTTACCACAATTCTATTTTACCTGCTGCCGCTTCTTCCAGCATTAATACGTCACCGGCATCTGCTAAATCGCCATTTCCGTTCAGGTTGAATTTCCAGTCAGGTATGAGTCTGCCCGTGGCTGCATACTCCATCATTTTTAAGTCATCGGAATCTGCCGGTTCACCATTTAGGTTCAGATCGCCTTTCAGCCAGAGCATGATGTTCTCTGTTAAGGCATCACCGATGTTAACTGTAATAGTGGTAGGCCAGAATCGTAGTTTTGATACACTTAGGTTATAAACTCCAGGTGCGATATCAGCAAACGTGTAGTTGCCGTTGATGTCGGTTTGTGTGGTTATTGGTGTGCCTTCAAGAGTAGCCAGTGTAACGGTTGCGCCGGGTATTCCTGCTGAGTCATAGCTGGTGACGGTGCCGGTGAGTGTGCATTCCGTATCCGTTGGCACATACGACATATTTTAGTTATAAGCAGTTTAATCGAGTTTCGTGCCGTCTTCTCTCTGTTTTATCCGTGCTTCCGTCATCCACAATCACCCACAAAGCTGGTCTTAATGTCTGTGCTGTCATAGACTGCATGAGATTAGGCAAATTCTTTTCCTCGTTTCTGCACGGTGTAACGACAATATATCGGCGATTCATATATATCATTTTAATCCAAAAAAAATTCCTTTTTCGATTTCCTTACTCACTGCAAGATTATCAGCCGTTTTGATTCTTTCGAGTATTTGTTTTACCTCGCCTTTGCTTTTCAACTTCTTTTTCCAAAGAGCTTTTAAAATTGCCTGCAAAGAAAAGACTTGAATGCCTTCACTCTTTGCAAATTCTCTCGCTCTCTCATCATTGGTTGCGAATGTGCATTTTTCTGTCTTGCAATATGCGATAGCTTCGAGTTCCCCTTTTCCCAGGTTCAGTTTCCCTTGAAATCTTATATATTCGTCTATCGCTTCTTTGCTTAAAGGCACAGTTTTTATCGTTGAAAGCACTTTAAGTGGAAAGGTATACCCGTATTCCAAAGGCGCTGAGATTTCATCTCTTATCTTAGGAGTCAACACCGCTTTATCGCCAAAAAGCTGCTTTAATAAATTTATCTCATCTATTTTTGCAACCATGCTCAGGATGTCTGTGTCGAAGACTATCATCAGACCGCCTCTAAAATTCTCTCCACCTCATTGTCAATTTCTTCAACTGGAATGCCCGGGACTGATATTTTAATACCCCTATCATTCAGTAATTCCTTGAAATCCTCCACATTCATTCCACATATCTCAGCGGCTCTTGATAGAGATACTTCCTTTTTTGTATACAATTCTACTGCTACGTCTCTTCTTAATTCCGGCTTCGCTCTGAGGAGGGCACGCAAGGCATCCTTTATAAGCTCCCTCTTAGTTTCATACTTCCCTATCCTTAGCAATATTCCGTCTAAATCACTCAACACAGTTTTCATCATATCCTCCTATGATATTTTGTACACTTATAGTTTTTTCATAACTTATATTTCACCAAAAACTATGTGCACCTCAAAGCATTTCCACACATACCTGCTACCTATTTCATAGCCTCTGTGTGTGCCCCGCTCTTGCTCCTACTTGCACCTAAAGAATCGTTACCACAAATAGGGAATAAGGAGAAAGAAAAAAAACGACTCCTCAACCACCTACTCCAGCACAGCCACACCCACGGATACATTTTTCAGCATTGCTAAGTCGTCTTCATCTGCCAGGTTGCCATCACCGTCCAGGTCGTATGTCACGTCAGATGTTCCTGCCGTCTTTGCGTCTTCCATCATTGCTAAGTCGCCGGCATCTGCGGGTCCGCCGTTGGTGTTCAAGTCGCCTTTTTGGCAGATCAATATGTCGGCATTTACGGTGATAGGGTCGGAGTCGGGCCAGTAGCGGAGTTTCGTGGCGGTTAGGTTATAAAAGCCGGGTGAGATATAAGTGAACACGTAGTTGCCGGTGATGTTGGTCTGTTTGGAGATGGATATGCCGGGAGAAAGGATGGTAGAGCTACCTACTACTAAAACTTTAATGTAAAGAAAATCAAAATTTATAACGAGGGGGCATGATATGGAAAAAATAGTGGAAATAGGGTTAAAGGAGACTTTGCTTAGAGATCTGGAAAACATTGCGATACGTTATGGGATAACAAAAGAAAGATGGATAAAAGAGGCGATTATAAAAGCTTTACGAAGTGAAAAAGCCAGGGCTAAGATAATGAAAATTGTTTCAGAGGACTATATAGAGGGAGAAATAGAATTTGAAGACATGACTGAGCTAATTGGCATTGAGAACGCAAAGAAGATCAGAGCGGTGGCAGAAGGAGCGAAAAGAAGCATTGAAGATGCATCTCATGCATAAATTGGTCTTTGACACCTCTGCTTTAATTTCCTTAGAGGTTGCTAACTTGATGAACAAAGCTTCGGAGTCTTTTCATGTCTTCATACCCAAGAAAGTTGAAGAGGAGTTGAAGGAAGTGGCAAAATACGGAGATGTTCATGGCAAAGCAGCAAATAGAATCTTAAGGATAAACAGAATTGGAATAAGAGAAGTGGGGGATATAAGCAGACATGTAATGTATATAGATGAAGGTGAGGCGGAAGCATTGGAATTGGCGAAGGAAATCGAAGCAGATTATTTGATTTGTGATGATTACGAATCTTTTTGGTATTTAACCGAGAATTTTGAAAAAACGGTATTTAGTGTGTTTGTGGTGAGATGCCTTTGTGAGAAGGGGATAATAAGCATAGAAAAGGGATGGATTTTTGTTGAGATGATACGAGAAAGGAGAACGTGGGGAGATAACATTATTTATAGAACAGCAAAAGCGTTATGGAGTGATGAAGAGCGTAGGGAAGTGATAAGAAGATGACAAAACATTGTTTCTGTGTTAAAATATGCGCACACGAGGTTTAGGATATATCAAACTTCCCACTGCATGCCTCTTTGCAAGTACCAACGGGATTTTTACATCTATTTTTGATTCCCATATTTAAATTTCATGAGTCACTCTTTTTCTAGCCCCCTTACCGCCATTGCTGGATTTTTGTTTCCCACGTTTCAAAGCATTGTAGAAAAGAGAACACAACAACCACCTACTCCAAACCGTCCACTCCCGCCACAGAAGCGTCTTTCAGCATTGCTAAGTCGCTTGCATCTGCCTGTTCACCATTTCCGTTCAGGTCGTATGTCCAGTCCGGTGTGATTATGTTCACGCTGGCGTCTTCCATCATTGCTAAGTCGCCGGCATCTGCGGGTCCGCTATTTGTATTAAAATCGTATATCATGCACAGCATAACGTCCGCGGTTGTTGGCGTGTCGGCAGTTACGGTGACTGGATCGGAATCGGGCCAGTAGCCGAGTTTCGTGGCGGTTAGGTTGTAATAGTCGGGTGTGACATCAGCAAATGCGTAGTGGCCGGAGCTATCGGTTTGTGTAGTGTTTATTTCGGTGCCTTCTATTGTAGTTAAGGTAACGTTTGCACCTGCAAGTCCTGTTGAGTCCGGACCGGTGACGGTGCCGGAGAGTGTGTTTTGTTCTTCTAACCCGGCTTCGTAATCCGCCTGGATTTCTGCTTCCGACAACGCGCGGCTGTAAATCTTGACTTCGTCTATTGTGCCGTTTATATATTCTGTTTCCGTATCTGAGTAAATGCCCGCACCTATATGCACGTCTGTCGGATACGCAGCAATATTTCCTGATTTTTGTAGCGTGCCCTTCAACGCAGCATTAACATAAATCCGCATCTCTGAACCGTCATAAGTCCCTGTTACGTGATACCATGTATTGGGCTCTAAAGTTTCTGTGCTTGTTATTACGTCCTTTGTGCCTTCGGTGTTCAATTCAAAAACAAATTGGTTATCGTGTAGCGTGAGTGCGTATTGTTGCCAGGGTGATGTATAGTTTGTGTACGGCTTAGCAATTATTTTTCTATAGCCATCTTGCGGTATGATTCCTGGATTTACCCATGCTGATAAAGTGATTTCAGCAGCAGGATTTAACGTTGGTGTGTTCGGTATGCTGACATAATCAGTTTCGCCGTCAAAATCAAGTGCAGTGCCTACCTTTCCCGCAGTCCAACTTGCCGTGCCATGGATTGTACCGTTATTGCCGTTTCCTGATGAATCTACCGCTAATCCTTCTGTTCCTTCGTCAAAATGCCATTCGCCAACAGGTGATACTGCCACATAATCTGCTCTAATCTCCTCTGCACTCAACGCCCGGCTGTATATCTTGACTTCGTCAATGGTACCGTTTAGATATTCTGTCTCTGCATCTGAGTAAATGCCCGCACCTATATGCACGTCTGTCGGATACGCTACAATAGCTCCTGATTTTTGTATCGTGCCGTTCAATGCAGCATTAACATAAATCCGCATCTCTGAACCGTCATAAGTCCCTGTTACGTGATACCATGTGTTTGGCTCTAAGGTTTCGGTGCTGGCTATCACGTCTTTTGCCCCTTCGGTGTTCAATTCAAAAACAAATTGGTTATCATGTAGTGCAAGTGCATACTGCTGCCAGGGTGTCGTATAGTTTGTGTAGGGTTTAGCAATTATCTTATTCCAGCCGTCTTGCGGTATGACACAGGGATTGACCCAGGCTGATAAAGTGATTTCCGCAACAGGATTTAAAGTTGGTGCGTCCGGTATGCTGACATAGTCATCCAAGCCATCAAATTCAAGTGCGGTACCGATCTTCCCTGTTGCCATGTTTGTGCCATGAATTGTACCGTTGTTGCCGTTACCAGAGGAATCTCCCACTAATCCTTCTGTTCCTTCGTCAAAATGCCATTCACCAACTAAATCTCCGATTGGTGTTATAGTAGAAGATATTAAGGCAAAATTAACTGTTGTGGTTACACCTTCACTGACCGCTATATTAGATTGATAAGAATCGTGGTAGCTGGGTGCTGTACAGGTAACAGTATAGGTGTTTATCGGCACATCTGTTAATGTATAGATTCCGTTTGCGTCCGTCTCACCACTTTTTACTGTGCCATCAACAGTTACTGTTGCTCCTTGTATCGTTGCTCCTGTCGTGTTTGTAACTAGGCCAGATATGGTTCCAGTATCTGATGGTGTTGATGATTCTTCTATTGTAAATCTATGTTCAGACCATTGCGAATTGTTGAACTCAATATATCCGAATGAATCTGCTTGCACAGTTGCAAAATCAAAGCCATCTTTTTTGATAAGATAAAAACGGTTTGGTTTTAAATCACCAACCGTAAACACTACCTCATTCTCATCTATTGTATCCGCTGTAAAATCCACTAAAATATCGCCTTTGGGTAGCGAAGTATCGAATTTGTTCAGGGCTATATCTACTGTTTCAGAAGCAGGTACTGCGGTAATGTTGTAGGCGGTAATCGAAACCAAATCAGATGCACTCATGTTAAGAGAAACAATGCTCTTCTCTATATCCCAAATGTGCAATTGAGAAGGATCTTCAGTAAAAACTCGGCCATCTGTGAATTCGAGAGTTACATACGATGATGAATCCACTGCGTATATTCTAATTTGATCTTGAGCCGGTGTTGTCGTATATCTAATTATGTTTCCATTTGGATGTGACGCATTATTCAAGCAATAATGATCCCCTGTTCCGAGAATAGTGATGTTATTGTCTATGAAAGTATTATTATTTTGTAAATGCTTATACACCATAATTCCATCGTAATATGAACTTACTTCAATACGGTTATTCTGGATAATATTGTCTTCAGTCGGGTCATCATACGAATCCGCACTATTAATCAGTATCCCTCGTCTTGCATTATCATGCATGTAATTATCTGCAATAATGCTGTTGTCTACCCCGATTAAATTAATTGCCTGTCCACCCAGCGTACCATATATCTCATTGTACCGCACATCAAGGTTATGATGACCTTTATTACCAAGGAATAAGCCATCTATCTCAGGGTTGATTATGGTATTATTCCAAATCTTTGCATAAGGGCAATTATTATGCATATCAATAGCATTATGTGTGGCATGCCCACAAATATTATTTGTTACGACTGCATAATCACATTCTTCGCCATCCTCACCGCAGTTAAAATATATATCCCCCCAACCACCATAGTTGATGGTATTATTATGAATTGTAACATAATCCGCATCGTGAGAAACATCAATTGCTTTTGAAGTAGTATGATTGATTGTCATATTATAAATTGAAATATGATGATTCCACGCTCCGATTGCAATGGCATGATGATAATCTCTAATCGTAAATCCATCTAATATCCAATAATCCTCACCCCACACAGAAAACGCAGTTAAACCTGGTGTAGTAGCTATGAAAGTCGGTGTGCCGTTATATGCTTTTATGGTAATTGGATGGGTTGTATTTCCATCATATCTGCTGACAACTTTTTCATTATACCATATGCCATCAATTAAATATATTGTATCTCCCGCTTGTGCCTGTTGAGCGGCATAAGAAGGATGTTGCCATGGCGCCGCAACTGAAGTTCCAGTATTGCCGTCGCTGCCCCATGTTGCGACATAGTAATCGGAGGTTGCACCTACAATACCAATCCCCGCAAACAGTAGCACAACAGCTAAAGCCATCCCAAAAAGTAAGTGATAAGGGATATGCCCTTTCTCTCTTTTTACCACACGCTTATGCCTTTCGGTTCTACAAAACAGTTTTAGTCTGGCTTCTTTTGCTTTCATGTTTATATATTCTGAATACACTATTTAAATCCTGCCGTTATTAGATAGCATATTAGCATTTATCGTAAATAAAAGTTTAGGTTGTTGATAACAGATATCCAAACATCAGCAATTTTTGTTTCGATAAATTCCAATAAGACGTGAAGATATGGGGGAAATGTGTGAAATATTTGAAACTATCTAATAAAACTAGTGGGACCACATGATTTGTTGCAACAATAGATGTGGATAGATATTTGTACATGCCACCGTAAATGCCTACGAGTCCTGCACCACTTATTGTTAGGATTTTCATGATACTCAGCTTGAGTATAATTTTAATTACATATAAAGGATTTAATATCAAGTAATAGAAGGTGATCTACTTGAACACAGTACAACGAGTGGCAAAAAACACAGGCATTGTTATTGCAGGAGATGTTATATTTAGGGTAATATCTTTATTTATTACAATATACCTTGCCAGGTATCTTGGCATTGTTGGTTTCGGTAAGTACAGCTTTGTCTTTGCCTATCTCGCTTTCTTTGGTGTTATAACTAGTTTAGGGCTTAATACAATTCTTGTACGAGAGATGGCTCGTGATCCATCAATGACATCAAAGTTGATTGGAAATGCGTATATTATAAAGATATTACTAACCGTCTTTGCCATTGTTCTCTCACTGATCATAATAACATTGCTGCCATATCCGGCGGATACAACTAATTATGTTTATATAGCGGCGTTCACGTTGTTATTTCTGTCTTTCAGTGATCTTTATGGCACGATATTCCAGGCAAATCTTAGAATGGAATATAGAATAATTGCAAAGCTGGTTTTTAAAGTTTTATCTGGGGGTCTGATATTATGGATTATCTTTTCTCAGGGCACACTAACCCAAGTAATACTTGCACTGGTATTTTCTGAGATGGTCAAAACGTTGATTAGTTATCGATTTTCCAGAAAAATTGTCAGAGCACAATTTGATATTGATCCTGGTCTTTTGAAATATCTGGTAAAAGTGTCCTTACCGCTTGCTTTCTCCAGTGTTATTATTACAATCTACTACCACATAGATATTGTAATGCTCTCATTGATGCAGGGAGATGCTTCGGTTGGCATTTATTCCGCAGCATACAAGTTATCCGAACCTCTTTCGCTTATTCCATCAGCATTTATGGTGTCACTATTTCCAATTATGTCGGCGTCTTTTAAGAATTCAAAAGAGAGGATATTAAAAAGCTATAGGCTCGGCATTAGGTATCTTTTAATTATTGCATTACCAATTGCCATGTGTATAACCCTCCTATCTGATAAAATCATCTTGTTAATCTATAAAGCCCCCTTTGCAGAATCCGCGACAGTACTTCAAATATTGATTTGGGTACTTGTATTTATTTCTTTACATTATGTATTGACTAATATTTTAATCTCGATAGAGAAACAAAAATTATATATGATTTGCACAGGGCTCTGCGCTATTGTAAATCTAACTCTTAATTTTATATTGATTCCTATATTAAGTTACAATGGCGCGGCTATTGCAACAGTAGCGACTAATGTGGTGTTATTCATGGCAAGCTTTTATTTCGTTTCTAAACATTTATTTATTCTCCCTATACATAAACTAATAGTAAAACCAGTGATTGGATGCTTCGCAATGGGTGCTTTTATTTATTGTTTTGTTGATTTTATTAATGTATTCTTGCTAGTTCCACTAGCCCTAGTCGTATATTTGGCCGCACTGTTAGCGTTAAGAACATTTACTAAAGAAGATATTGATATAGTTAAAAATGCACTAAGCTATAGAAAATGATTTGAGCTAGAAATAAAAAGCTCTTTTGGCATTTAAGAGTTGTAAAAGTACTAAAAAGGTGAGACGCCTACTAAAAATGAATGGCCCAAAGTTAATCCATTCATACATCATATTGATAGTCATCTTAGCATATTCTTTCTAAACACCATATGCATACTTCGCCATTGTTATATATGTTATTCTTTTTTTGCTGAACGGAACGTATAATCCGGTCCTGGACATCCGTAAACTCTATCATATATGATAAATCAAAGAGAATTTTGATTAACTCCTTTTTCCGTCCCATTCTTTTATATACTTTTAGGGCATATCTCAATCTTTTAGGGGGTTTTTCAAAATACTCTAAACTCTTCAACAATTCTCTGCCCGTGTCGTGAATTAATATCTGTATCACAAGCCCAGTTGAGTTGCCCGCCTATGGTTCGCCCTCCAACTTCTACATATGGGTTATCCCAATAAAATTCCTTTGTTAGCGGAGAATACGCTACTATCTTCAGATAGCTTTCATTAATGAAACCATAAGTTAAAGCTGCAATATTATCCCCCACCAAAATTGCCGGGCTCCCGCCAGAAGCTGCAAACATTCTTACTGACCTGCTAGTTACACCTCCATTGCATACTAACTGTTTATTAGCGTCTATATTATCCCTCGTCCAAAGCGCTCCTGTATTTGTTGCTTAATCCATATACCAATCGCTATGTCCGCCATATTTATATGTGCGCCAATGTTGATAAAATCCAGAGAAACTTACAGCAAGCAGTAAGCTAATAATTATTATGCTAATAGCAAGTGTTTTCTTCTGTTTAGGCGCTTTGAGAATATTTGTTAGAGTAATTCCTGCTAACATACTTATATACACATTTCTTCTTTTCACATTATTAAGAAGTTACTCTGCCTGATAGTGGAATAGACTCCATTAAGCTATTATTTATTTTATTGAACCTTTCACACCCAATATCTTTAAACATTCTATCACAAGCATTTTCAAGTGAAAACAGGCATTTTGGAGGGAATTTTCTCAATAAATAAGCTGATAATGCGTCTAAAATATCTTTGAAGCTCATGTCAGCGAGATACAGCCGTAAATGTTGAATGAAATTGTAGACCAAACAAAGCATGAAAATGTAGCCATAATTACTCTCCTTTTTCGTGTAATGGTTTCCTTCAATCTTCAAATATGATTTTAATTCCTTAATAGTCTGCTCAATCGATGTTCTCTCTTTGTATTTCCTTATAACTGTTTCTGGCTTAGCATTAAGAGCTGTCGTGAACAAGGGGATGAAATCGTCATATCCAACACCGCGTACTAAAAACAGGTTTCCTGCAGTCCCCTGCCCGACACACCTTTTGAAAGCGTAGATAATATAATTTTTGCCATCTATGATCCTCTTAATTGGTTTAATATTGCTTAATATGTCTTCCTTTCTAAATTTAATGCCAAATCGGACGACAACGAAATTCGAGTTCAATCGTGTTACTACTTTTACACCAGCTTTCCTTGCTTCTCGCATGAGTTTCCCCGCTTTTAGACCACCGTCGATGATAATCCATTCACCTTTTTATTTTAACCGTTTTTATCGCGTATATAATCTCTTGTGGCTTAGTGCGGTATCGTTTGTTGTGTTTAACAATTCTGAAGTCATAGATGAAATTTACGTCTTTATATCGCTCTACTGTGAATAAAACATCTTGCAACAGCTCATAACATCCAATATTGTAATTTCTAAGCAGCTTTGCAGCATAAACCGTTTTTCCTTCCCGTTTCAGATATGTTGCATCGCAAATCTTTGTATCACTTGAGAAAAACGCGAGGAAGTCCTTTGGTGAGATTAAACCTTTGACAAAAAGATTTCCAAGCACTTCAACTTGATCGTAATGGAAAGAAGTGGATAAATTTAGAATTCCCACTTTTTAGCGGCTCTTATTTATAACTGCGGTGCTTCCATCTTCGCTATGAGCAACTCCAATAGACTTCTGTACACTGCTGTATTAACCCTCAAAGGGTTTAAAAAGTCTAATATCAATTCATACACATTCATAACAATCCATCACCTCTTTTGTACATTGAAAGATGTGATTATTTAAAAATATCGCATAATGGCAGGTAAACGTGGTGTGGGTATATCAGTAACATACAGAAAAATATAGCCATGAAAAAATGAGCGTACGTATATATAGAATATAGGTACGAGACATAACAATATTAGCAGTAAAAACCAGTCCTCAAATCTTTTGTTATCTTTTAGTATGAGAGGCACTGTCGAATTTTCCAGTGAAATCACTATATCCTCAAGTTTTACCGCAGAGTGCGCGGAGAACGCAGAGGCATCAGAAAACCCAAACGTGGATAGGAACGTTCTTAAACTCTGCGCCCTTGATGATCTCCGCGGTGATAAATCACGGGATTTTTAGACTGTGCCAGTGTGAGATATATGAAACCGCCAAGGGCAAAAGCAAACAGGATTCCCGTATATCTCATATTAAGTATACCCAATATATTTATCCACTCATATCTCGATCCTGCAGTATTGAACATGCGTGTTAAAAAAGGCGCCAAAATCATTCCCAAAAAGCAAAAAATGAAGGCTATATTTATATAATTGGCTGAGATTTTAATAGATTTAACTCGTCCTTTTAATTTATTGAATATTAAAAAACATTTCATACCATCTTATTGTTTCTTTCAATCCAATATCCAAATCATATTTACACTTCCAGCCCAATACACTTCTTATCTTATGACAATCTAAATACTGTTCTTTTATTTCATGCGTTGCTTCATTTTTTATAGTCGGCTTCAAAAACTCTTTTTCACAAAGAGTTAACAGCTTGTCAACCAGTTTAAGCACGGAAATCGGTGTCTCAGTACCAATATTGAATGCCTGTCCCTTCACATTTTTACTTCTCAAGTTCTCTGCTAGTGTCATGTATCCATTAACAACATCTTTTACATATATATAATCTCTTAAATAAGTGCCATCACTTCGCAGCACAGGATTTTCATTGAATATCACAGCCTTAATCGTTCCGGGTATAATCCGACTGAAATTAAGGTCACCGCCACCATAAATATTGCCACATCTGGTTATCACAACCGGTAATCCGTATGTGTTGTAATACGCCTGAGCTATTAAATCCGAACATGTTTTTGACACATCATATGGATGAAGCCCACGTAAATTGTTGTCTTCCAAATAAGGCAACGTATCGCTTGACCCATATGCTTTATCACTTGATGCCAATACTAATCGCTTCACAGCATCAATGTTTCTTACAGCTTCGAGAACATTCCAGGTCCCTTTTATATTTGACTCAAATGTTGACAGAGGTGCCCGTTCCGCTGTCTCTACTATAGTCTGAGCACCTAAATGAAAGCATGTATCTATTTCATACTCATTCAAAGCTCGCTCTATTACTTCATAATCCTCCAAACGTCCATTAATTATGGTGACCTTATTTATAGTCCCGGAAGTATTAAATTTTGAGTATGGTAACTGGTCTCTTATGAGTGCTATAACCTTTGCATTTTTTTCCACCAATTTCTCGACCAGCCATGATCCAAGGAATCCATTCGCTCCCGTTACAAAAACACGCCTTTCTTCCCAAAAATTGTTTTTCATCCTTATCACCTAACCACTAAAACATTCATTTCTTCCAGACCGCCCATTTTGCATTACCCCTCCCCCACATCTCATTTAGTATTTCATTTTCTCTAACCGTATCCATTCCACTCCAAAAGCCTTTATGTTCATAACATGCTACCAACTCCTCTCTACATAGTTTAATAAGCATTCCTTTTGAAAAATCCGTGCTGCTCCATTCCCAAAGGTCGAACAAAGCGGAATTGAATATAAAGAAACCGGCATTAATCGAAAAAGCATCTATAATCGGTTTTTCAAGATATTCGTACGCTATTTTATTTTCACCAAATTTTACTATACCATATGAAGTAGTTAAAGGATATGTTGCCATTGTACCCACCCCTTTATGTTCTTTACCGAATTTTAGCATTGAATCTAAGTTTAAATCTGCCAATACATCTGAATAAGACAAGAAAAATGTGTTTGAGACATTATTCCTGATTTGCCACAGGCGTTCTGCAGTATCAGATTCTTCACCCGTTTCAATGCATTGGATGTTCATTTCTTCATATTTATCTTTGAAATAATTTTGGATAATATCTCCTTTGTATCCAACCAATAATTTTATATTGTAAAAACCAAAAAATTTATATAAACTTATTATATGCTCTATTACAGGTAAATCACCTATTTTCACCATTGGTTTTGGTATATCCGCTGTTAAAGGATACAACCTTGTCCCTTTTCCTCCGCATAATATTATCACGTCGTATTCTTCTTTCATAGATTATACCTCCAATATTTCAATTAAATTTGATATCCACAGGGAATGTATCTGCTCTCTTGGAATTATATCCCCTATTTGTATATGCTAATAAATACATAGGGCTTGCACCTATATTTTTTACAGCATGTGAAATGTATGGAGGGACCTCAACAGATGTCAAATTCGCTTCATCCATCTTTATTTCCATTCTATCCTCCCCTTTTTCAAGAACTAATTTACCCGCCCCTTTAATAACACAAAACCACTCTCTTGTTTCTTTATGGTAATGATTACCTCTAACTGCTCCGGGATTGGCGACAGTTAAGTATATCTCCCCAAATTTATCATCTCCTACATACTCTTGCTTAACTACTTTAAGTAAAAACCCCCTTTCATCTTCAAACATGTCCAATTTCCTGATTTTTATTCCTTTTATCATTTTATAGTGTCCTTAGTATACCATTCAATTGTCCTTTTAAGGCCTTCTTCTAAACCTACCTTTGATTCCCATTTTAAAATTTCTTTTGCTTTTGCATTAGCGCCACATATATGCCATATCTCTGTATCCCTATAAGGTAAAGCGCCAAATATTGGCTCTATCGGATTTTTCATTAGACTGATAATTTTCAAAACAATCTCTCTTATACTATACTCCTCCCCACTACCAACATTGATTACTTCTCCAATAGATTTCTTCTCTAAAGAAGCTATTATTATAGCTTCAACGACATCTGAAACATAAATTATCTCCCTTTTTTGTTCACCTTTAGTCATTTCTATATTCTTTTTTTGCAAACATGATAAAATTGTTCCAGGAATAAGCAAATTTGTATCCTGATTTGGACCATAGACCGTAGGCAACCTGAGCATGACAATAGGATATTTATATATCATATAATAAACTTTGCAATACATTTCCGCCGCTGCTTTTGAAACGGCATACGAAGAAGTAGGGTCCAATCGCTGTTTTTCTTTATAAGGCACATCATCAGTATTTCCATATTCCTTATACGTCCCAACGTGAACAAAAGCATCATAATCTACATCAGCTAATGCGTGTAATAAATTCATTGTTCCCTGTATGTTCACTTGAATTGTTCTATTAGTATTCTCAAATGAAGGCTTCATATCAGGATACGCAGCTAAGTGATATATTTTTTCCGGTTGTATCTCGCCAATAAATTCTTTGATTTTTACACAATCAGTTAATTCTATATTATAAACGACCATTTCTCCGGATAACTCATTTATTCTATCGTTTTTAGTTCTAATAAAAGCATAAATTTTAGCACCTCGTTTAATTAATTCCCTTACCAGATGGGAACCAATGAAACCATTTGCGCCGGTAACTAAAATATTCTTACCCTTTATGTCACTCATTTTTCATTAATATAAAGGCCAGATACGAACTTCTCCATTATCATATATGTTATTCTTTTTTGTCTGAACAGAACGGATAATCCGATCTTGGGTATCCAAAAACTCTATCATGTATGATAAATTAAACTCTTCAACAATTCTCTGCCCGTGTCGTGAATTAATATCTGTATCACAAACCCAGTTGAGTTGCCCACCTATGGTTCGCCCTCCAACTTCTACATATGGGTTATCCCAATAAAATTCCTTTGTTAGCGGAGAATACGCTACTATCTTCAGATAGCTTTCATTAATGAAACCATAAGTTAAAGCAGCAATATTATCCCCCACCAAAATTGCCGGGCTCCCACCAGAGGCTGCGAACATTCTTACTGATCTGCTAGTTACTCCACCATTGCATACTAACCGTTTATTAGTATCTATATTATCCTGTGTCCAAAGCGCTCCTGCATTTGTTGTTTCATCCATATACCAATCGCTGTGTCCTCCATACGTATGCGTGCGCCAATGTTGATAGAAACCAGAGAAACTTACTGCAAGCAACAAGCTAATAATTATTACTAAGGCTACAACCTTTTTATTCTGTTTATATACGTTGGCAACATTTATTAGAGCAACACCTGTTAACATACAGAAAAATATAGCAATGAAAAAATGTGCATACGTTTTTATATAGAATATAGGTACGAGACATAACAATATTAGCAGTAAAAACCAGTCCTCAAATCTTTTGTTATCTTTTAGTGTGAGATATATGAAACCACCAAGGGCAAAAGCAAACAGGATTCCCGTATATCTTATATTAAGTATACCCAATATATTTATCCAATCATATCTCGACCCTGCAGTAATGAACATGCGTGTTAAAAAAGGCGCCAAAAGCATACCAAAAAAGCAAAAAATAAAGGCTATATTTAGGTAGTTGGTTGGTATTTTAACGATTTTTACATGCTCCTTTAGTTTATAGAATGCTAAAAGAATAATATATATGAAAATGATAGGAATAATAAAATAAATAAAGTGATGCGTTACCACTAGTACCGCAAATAAAATAAACGTTAAGATAACATATCTCAAATAGTTGCGAGTTTTTAAAAGCAGATAAATGAATAGAGGTAGCAATATAGTAAAAAGACCTCTTGTAGATACAGCAAATGTTGAATGAACTAATATTCCCGGTGAAAGAGAATAAGCAAAAGCAACTAAAAACTTAAAAATATCGTTGTCTTTTATCGCTCCTGCCATTAAATATGCAGCAAACATACTGAAAACACCAGCTAATAGGGAAAATAGCCATATCGTACACTCCATGTTAATACCCGTACATTGAGATATGCCTGACAACATAAAAGGAACTGCGCTGGCATAAGAACACGGATAAAAACCACCTATTGACAATGGATGAAGCCACCATTCCGCTTGGCCAAATAAAGATATTGAATTTGCAAATACATGGATCATGTAGGAGTCATCAGTACATTCATGTGGGACTGATGGAATTCTTATTATAATGTTCAATGCAACTAACAGGCCAAAAAGCAAGTACTTACTACGTTTTGTGAATTTCATAATTATATCATCGCCTGCAAAATTTCTTTGATTTGTTAAAATAAAATTGCATTATTTCTTTTGTGCGTGTATAACGATAATAGTCCCTGATTTCTTTATCATCAATCTGTCTTTTTCTTAGCATCAAACTTTCAAAATAGCCATATAAGTAGGCAATACCAATGTAATACGGTTTTTCAAACGATACTTTCAATCCTTTCGCTAAGGCATGAATAAAATTAAATCCTAAATAATAGGCACTTTTACCATGTTCTTCATATCCTTTCCACAATCCTTCAGCACTGGCACCAAACCTTACCGAAAACTGTCTAATATCATCAAAGCGACTAACATCCCATCCTTTTAATTTCGCTTTTGTGTTCAATACACTATCCCAGGAATATGATAAAGGTATACCCTCGCAATCTTCAAAACAATTTCGCCTGCATAGTTTAACCCCTCCCGGGAAATAGTCTTTCATGTATATCTTTTTATTTCCATCCAAAATCCAGGTTCTACCACTTGCAATTCCTAATTCAGGATTTTCTTCAAATTTTTTAAATAATTTTTCGTAATACAAATCTTCTAAGATTACATCTCCATCAACCGTTCCTAAATAATCAAAATCAATTCTATTATTAATGCAATATTCAAAACAAAAATCAAATCCTCTTTTCAGCACATCCGCTAAGTGGTACCAGGAATCTCTAACGCCTTCACGTAATCGAATACTTTGAATCCACGCGTACTTTTCTTTTGATTCTTCAATAATCTCTGGCGATTTATCTGTACTCCCGTCATCTACGATAACCCATAAAACAGGTTTGATTGTTTGCTCTGCTACGGATTGGATGAGATTTGGTAAGTTTTTCTCTTCATTCTTAATTGGTGTAACAAGAATATAATGCCCGTTACTTTTTTTCATAGTGTTCGCTCTCTAAAAAACATCAGTCACACGAATAACCTCAAAACTTTCTGCAAATTCACATTCTACTGCCCATCCCCACACATGCGCCCATGACTGAATCCTACCAATTAATTTCTCTCCTCCAAACTTCTCAAATTGGCTCTTGTAGCATCTTATAGCTTCAAGTTTTATGTTTATTGTGGAGGAGATGTCAACAAATAACTGAGGGCGAAACGCAAATACATTTGGTCTATATGGGAAAGGGGCACAGCTCAAAACATTCTTTACTCTGCCCTGTCTTGATACTGCAAACACAATATCGGCTGCTGCCCGATGATCTTGATGCGAATCAAAAGGATGATGCGAGATAATAACATCTGGACATATATCCTGCACTATTTTGTCTACTTCTGATACAACTTTACCACTGTTTGGAAGTTCAGTGGTAGTGTAATCAAGGAAAATAAGTTCTTTTATATTAAGTACTTGTGCTGCATTCTGCGCTTCTTTTCGTAGTGTTTCAGTTTTGTGAATTCGTCCAGTCATATCACGATATCCCCCTGTGGTAAGTATCAAGTGATAGACTTCATGCCCTTTTAACGCCCACTTTGCCAAAGTGCCACCTGCTTCGAATTCCATGTCATCTGGATGGGCTCCTATTGCAAGTATTTTAAATTTTTTATTATTTCTCATTAATGTTACTCCACTATTTTAGTGCATTTCTCAAAGAGGTATCTAAGTACATTTCTTCCCAGTATCTCAACATCACAACACCTTCTTTATATTCAAGCTCTTTTTCCTCTATTTCTTCACCCATAGCTAATTTAACAGCTAACAAAGGCATGTTAACTCCCGCCTCTTTTGTGAATACCATTGTGCCACATACCCTGGGATTTATTTCAAACAATTTTATCTCGTTTGTACTAGTGCTTTCACGAGCTTGGAAGCATATTGGCCCATTAAAGGAAAAATGCTTGGCTATCGCCTTTCCAATTCTTTCTATATCTCTGTTCCTAATAGTTACTCCTTTGTAACTTACACCTGCTCTGATTTCTAATCTTACTCTTGGCACTATTGAAAGAACATTTCCTTTAAAATCACATAACATATCAACCGTGTACTCTGTACCGTCCAAATACTCTTGAAAAACAAAATTTTCAAAGCTATCCTTCGATAATGCGACATAATGCTCCAGCTCTTCTTCCGATTTTATTTTTTGCGCGTTTTCAGAACCTGATGCCCTCATAGGCTTCATAAATAAAGGGTACATATTTTTTTGCGTTTTTAAATCCCCATATCTATATGTTTTTGGCATGGGTACAAATCCTCTTAATTTTTTATACATTAAGAATTTATCAGAGGCGATTTCAAAAGTTTCTATGTCATTAACGATTATTTTTATGCTGTTTTCTTCGAATAAATCCTTATTTTTTGCGTATATCGGAATTAACCGATGAAAAGAGGGAAATACAACATCAACATCTTCTATTTCACATATATTTAGTAGTGTATCAAAATAATCTGCATCAGTTGCTCTTGGAACAATATATTTCTTATCCGCTTTATAGAGTCCTACGGCATATTCCTGTGCATTTACAGCAACAATCTTTATGCTTTTATCTTCTCTTAAGCATTTTATGATATTAAGAGCAACCGTTCCGCCTGCTTCCGTTATCAGTACTGTTGTCACGTTAATTCCTCCAATGCTTTTTTAATGACATCTCTTGGGATATTGCCTATCTCATTTGGCTGATGTGCATCAGAACCTATGCTGATTTTAGCACCCAATCTAAGTGCTGTTTTCAAAAATTCTTTATCTGGCACCTTATATTTGTCGTTAACTTCTAATGCAACGTTATTATCAATAGCAGCAGTAATTATTTTCTTTGCATATACCATTGGTATTCTTCCTGTATTAAAATATTTTTTATATAATATAAAAGGATGGGCAATTACGTCTACCTGTTTATTCTTTGCCAATGCAATCATCGCTTCTGTCTCAATCTCTAATGCTTTTTTAGCTGATATATCTTTTGGATTAAGAAAAATATAATCTTTTTCCGTGGGATATGCATGAACGGAACCCAAAACGATATCTACTTTTTTCGCATCCACTACTCTAACGTCAATATCTCCACAAATATTTATTTGTTTTGCTTCCACGCCTGATAATATTGTAATATTCACTTTTTTTCTCGCCTCATTTATCTCTTTTAGTAAATCATCCAGCCATGTGCTTGTTCTCCATATGTGCTCTGTGATAGCAAAGGAGCTTAGACCTTTTTTTTCAGCAACGTTCGCATATTCTAATGGCGTTCCTGTTGCATCTGTAAAATGTGTATGAGCATGATAATCCACATTGGTAATTCCTTTTCTTTTAAGATATAACAGATTAAAAAATTGTATCCTTTCCATTTTCATTTCATAATACCCTCAGAATCATAAAATTCTCCTTGATCATCAAGAGGTTTTGGCATCTTCCCTACATTAAATAATGCATCAATCGCTGCCATGTTTGGTACAAAGCTAGGATAACATTGTCGATAGATAGGGTGTTTAAAATCTTGAAACTCTAACTTAACATCTTTGAATAAAGAAGTATCAAGATAATTGCGCCCAGCCGGTCCTGACAAATATATATCACCGCCTACTGCTCTAACAGTATCAATAATCCTTTGTGTACGCTTAGATTTGAAACCAAAGCCATTGGAATAAACAATTTTTTTATCTAAATCGAATGCTTTCATGAGGAATTGTATCAAGTTCATATTTAAATCTATTAACTTTTCATAATTTTTTTCATAAATCTTTCTTAAATCTTCTTCGTATGTGCTGAAATATGGTGCCTTTTTATACCAATCTCTGATTATCTCAAAGTGTGCAATTGACCACTTACGTTTACTAATTTGAACATGATTCTTTATTTCAATCTGGTTTATGCTCATCTCTTTTTTATAGACCGGAACGATGAGGTATTGCCATCCCTTCTCTACTCTTATTCTGTTCCGGTGTTGAAACTCATGTTTGTTAAATTGTGCGTCATCATGTATCACAAATATATCTGCTTTCTTCATTTTATCAAAAAAACCTAAATATGGGAGATGATTGGGTTGGTGTATTGTGACAATCATATCTTTCCCCTCTTCGTTGGTGTTAAAATATTTTTCTCGTATTTCTCTATAAATTCTGTTATAAACTTAGCTGCATCTATCTTTTCGCTCAGCATCTTTTCCCTTTTCTTTTGCCACTTTTCTCTAAGTTTTTCATCTTCTAAAAGCACAACTGCTTTTTCTAACGCATCGTCTCTATTTGAGAATGTATAAAGCAGTCCATAAGTTTTTTCTAAATCATTAACAAAACCCCAGCGTCTAGTATTAGTCACGTAAATTGATGGCACACCTAATACCGCAGCCTCAGCAGCCATAGAAGCTCCATCTCCTATATACATTGTGGAATAATAAATACAATTTTGCAGGTCATTTATCGGTATTTTCAACTCGTATTTATCAAATTCTTCGTCTAATCTAACCTCTGAAGTCAAAAATACCCGACCATACGGCTCTAATTTTTGTATGAACTCTCGAAGTTCCTCGCTGGAATTGAAAGCCATACCTTTTGCACCTATATCGTGGAATGCGTCCAATGAAGAAATTCTCATTAAAATGAATTTGTCTTCCTCCCATAAATCCAACTCTTTTAAAACAGAAGGATCTGGTTTGAAATTGTTTGGGTGTAGATAAGCAAGTTCAAAGTAACTATTAAATCTAACCTGCTTTTTGCCAAGATTATTAATAAAGCAAGATGGAGTGAGTATAACGTCTGTAAAAGGTCGTAGTAAAGCAATTGCTATTTTTGCACCTTCAACATCTATAAACGCAATGTATGGTTTTCTACGCAATTTACTCACATGTGCCATAGAAACAGATCCGGGACCTACAAAAATATCAGGTCTAAATCCTTTTGAAATTCTGTATAGTAAGAAGTCGTTTTCAAAGATGCTAAAAGCCTTTTTTATTAATCCTTCATAGTGCTTACCGCAATCGTAACTGAAGTCGTAAGCATCCAATTTTTGGAAAACGTTTTCTTTATTATTTGCAAAAATTTTAACTACATGCCCTTTCTCCTCTAAATTCCATATAATATTTTTCCATACATTGACATCTTTGGGATGTCCAATATCAACTAATATTCTCATATAAACACCTCTTTTGCAGTTTTCACAATTTTTATTAGTTCATTCTCTTTAAGAGTATAATGATTCGGTATAGTTAATATTGTATCTGCTAACATCTCAGTATTTGGACAATCTCCTGTATAGCCATAAAATTGTTTTGCCTTTAACGGCGTTTCACTATACAATTTAGAAGTATCTATACCTTTATCCCTCAAGAAATCGCTTGCTGTGTCCCTATCCTCTTTATTCTCGAATTTTATAGGAAACAAATAGTAATTACAATAGGTGGCTTTGCCTTCGTATGGTAATGTCACTGAAGTGTCCTTTAATTCTTTGATATAAAAAAATGAATTCTCTCTTTGCTTTTCTACATTCATATTGAAAACAGCTAATTTCTTTAACATTAGACATAGATCATTATTATTAATACCCGCCACGTCAAAACTCCTTTTTGTCGTCAGATCCACTTTATCCTCGATAGATAACCCTATTGGAAGTGCAAAAAGGCCGAACCATGGCTTATGATAAAAAAATGACCGCAAATAAACTATAACGGAGTGCTTAAGGTTATTTAAAACAGAAGGTTTTTTCAAAGCATCTATCTCTCTTTGGATGCTATCTGACAAATCACTGTTGTTCACGATGGTCATTCCACCACCACCCGCAGAGATGTATTTCGCAAGGCTAAAGAACGAGACGTTTCCTAATGTACCCGTCTTCCTACCTTTATATTCGCTTAACAAAGAATGAGCACAGTCCTCGATAACATGTTTATCGCCAGCTATTGCCTTTATCTTATCCATATCCGCAGGTCGTCCAAACGTGTGTATCACAACAACCGCTTCTAAATCGTCTATTTTTTCTTTTAAATCCGCTGGGTCCATCGTGTAATTATTAAGGTCAATATCAATAAAACAAGGAACACAACCTGCATTTACTATCGCATCGAATACAACCGTACATGAATACAAAGGCACACCTATCTTTGAACCTTTCGGTAAATTTAAGGCGCGTAGTATTACATATAAGGAACTTCTACCATAATTTGTGAAGAAAAAACTCGTCTTCCCGAAAACCGCCCCTAACGGCTTTAAATCAAACTCATCGCTTGAGAAACAGGATTTAATGCCGTAAAGGAAGTCACTAAAACTGTAATCTAAATTAAATCTCGGTATCAAACTTGGTTTGGGTTTCATTTTTTCAATTCCAACTTTTTAATTACCTTTGCAGGGACCCCTGCAACTACTGTATAAGACGGAACATCGTTTATAACGACTGCACCCGCTCCTACTACTGCCCCCTCACCTATTGTGACATCAGGCAGTATTATCGCACCCGCACCTATCCATGCGTCATGACCAATCTTAATTTTTCCGCCATTAACTACTTTTACATATGGTCCTATTTTAGACATATTTGGGCCTGAAGACGTTACAAGTGTCACTCTTGGTGCAATGGATGCACGATCACCGATGAAGACGTTCTTATCATGAAGATTATCAGAGATTATCAAATCTTCACCTATGAACACGTCTTTACCTATGGAGTAGCCACACATCCTGAGAAGTGCTATTCGTAGCTTAGATAAAGGTGTAATTCTGGCAATGGTTTTCAGTAACTTCTTTTTAAAATCAAAAAGTCCAAAACTATTGTTCATAGAACCACCCTTCTATACATTTCAAACCCCTTTTCTGCAATTTTCATCTTGATAGGAGAATGTATCTTCATATATCGTCCAAAGTTCACCATCTTGCCGCCAAACCTTCTCTTAAACTCACGGACACCGTATTCTTCGTTTGGGTTGCCCGCACCGCCAAAATTAAATGTATGATACCCACTATTTGCACCTTCTTTTAAGATATGCCAGACCAAAGCCTCATTCACGTATAACGATAAGTAATCCAATAACGCACCCGCATACCAATCAAAAATCAATCCTTTGTAGTTCAGAACGGCTCTCGCACCCACATACATATCCTCATATTTCGCTAAATAAAATGTTGCCATATTCTTTGGAACTAACAATTCAAATGCCGATTCCATTAATTTAATATCGGCTAATGGTATCCTCGCATTTTTGTATGTTTCCTCTACTATTCTATAAAAAATCGGGACAAAACTTTTATCGCGCATTTCTTCTATAACCACACCTTTATTAGCCGCTCTATTAATGCCTTTTCTTCTCGATTTGTGTATATCTCGCCATATTTCCTCTTCCGGTCTGTTCAAATCAATCAAAAAATTAAGTCGTTCTTCATGTTCGTAACCCAGGGTATTAAGAAAACTTGAAATGTTTGATGTATCCCACATAGTTCGAATTTGCGTATAAAGCACTTTCTTCTGTGCTATTTTATCGTATTGTTCCATTAACAGTTTAAGTGCTTTGATGCCGGTTTCAGTTTCTACAAATAAAGGCCCGCCTTGTATGATTGCCCGTGCGGAAAACGAACCTGAAAAAACGCTTAGTTCTTTTATCACTACTACTTGCAGAACCGCAAGTATTTTATCATTTTTTGTATCAACAACTGCTAACGTTATCGGCTCATAGTTCTTTGTTTGTTTGTAAACCTCAGCCATTTCCGGTGTTTGAAATAAGTTTCCTTGCGGATGGTTATATACGAATTCGCTACACTGTTTTTTGTTTATAGACCTAATTATTTTAAAATAGTCGTAAATCATTATATCGTATCCTTTATCTTCGATTGCTGATTCTGCTTTGTGATTTTCCAATACAATTTTAATCCTAACTTCCCATTTCTTCTAATTTGCTGTGCCATAAGCCATTTTAACCAATCCCTAAAATTGTCTTTCCATTGTTCTGCATGGGCTAAAATGTAGAGATGCCCTACCGCTCCCTCATTGATCAGAGCGATAACATCATTTGTCCTATTTACTTTTGGGTAGTGCAAAAGGTTATCAGATGTCTTTACAACATCTTTTATTTTATACTTATTACTCCAACTTCTCCCAGTATCTGAAAGATACAACATGTTGTCAAAATCTATCGAAAGATAAGCATCTCCAATCAACCCAAAATCTTTTATACTATATGTGCCCCATATTTCCCTATTATTCCAATTAGAAAACAAATTAGTATTGAAAAGCAATTTGAAAGGTAATTTAGAAAGATCTTTTAAAGAATAGGCATTAATGTTTTCAACCGTTGCACCACCATGAGGGCATATCGTTACGGTGTTCCATTTTTTCTGAAAATACTTAAGCTCTCTTCTGAATATTTCAATAGCCTTTGTTATATCTCCCCTAGCTTTAGTCAAGGTTTCATAATGATATCCTATTTCATGCCCGAGTGATGAAATCTCATCTAATACTTCAGGTTTTAAAATCTCATCTGTATATCTGAAATAATAGGATGAAAAGATTCCATAATCGGTCTCCATTTTTGCACATTTCAATTGTTGAAAAGGATCCATATCAACATCATGGCGGAGTAGAATTAACTTCGCTGGTTTTTCTTTTAATTGTAAATAATCCCTTATTGTGAAGACAACATAATCTGATTTTGCAATTGCCTGAATTAGCCTTTTATACTTCTTAAGAGTGAAATCTAGTTCCATAGTCTTTCTAATTACAGATAATATCCGCCATTGATTCCAATATTCTGTCCCGTGATGTAGCTTGCTTCTTCAGATACAAGATAGAGAACTAATGAAGCGACTTCCTGAGGTTTTGCGAGTCTTTTAAAGGGTATTTTACCCAATAAAGTATCCAAATGTTCCTTAGGTATTGACTTGATCATACCAGTATCCGTAAAACCGGGAGAAACACAATTTACATTTATATTATATTTTGCCACTTCCAAACTAAGAGATTTTGTAAAACCTATAATCCCAGCTTTCGATGCAGCATAATTCGCTTGTCCAAAATTTCCACTACTAGCAACTACAGAAGCTATTGATATAATTTTGCCATAGTTCTGTTTTATCATATAACCTAAAACTGCTTTAGTGCAATTAAAAGTCCCATATAGGTTGGTTTTAATGACCATATCCCACTGATCATATCTCATTTTCTTTACCGTGGAATCTCTTACTATCCCTGCGTTATTCACCAATACATCAATTCTCCCAAAGTTTTTAATGATTTCTCCAATCATTTGATTTACAGCCGTAAAATCAGATACATCAACTTTTTTCAAAATAGAGTTAGGGGACATCTTTTTTATCTCATCAAGGCTTTTATTAGCTTTATCATCGTCCTCATTGCGATGATAATTTAGTACGATTATATAACCATTTCTGGCTAATTTAATAGCAATTTCTTTTCCTATTCCCTGTATCGATCCGGTTATTAATGCAACTCTGTTCATATCAGCCCATCTCCATCCTTTGTAAATGTTTTTATGATTTTTGCCGGTACTCCACCAACCATGCAGTAGGGGGGGACATCTTTAGTAACAACTGCTCCGGCAGCCACTATTGCCCCTGCTCCAATAGTAACTCCAGGCAAAACTATTACACCTATAGCTATCCATGCATTTTTCTTTATAATAACAGGAGCCACAAAAGCTTCCGAAACATCCTTATGATACTCGAAAGGTTTATTGTGGGCCAAAATGAAATTCCACCCAGCTATGGAAGCTCCATCTTCAATAATCACAAAATTTGGATAAACGTCATCGATAGTAACTAGGGGGCCTATCATCACATTTTTTCCGATTTTAACTCCTCGTTTCCGCTGAAGTTTAACCCTCATCCCACTATATGGAACAATCCTAGAAATGACTTGGAAAAGATGATCCGTTGTTCGCCTGTACAGGTATCTAATATCAGATAAAAATCCCTCATATCCATGTTCCTTAGCAGATAGACGAAGAGCTTCAATAAAGGGCCGTTCAGCATGATAGGGCAACTTATGCCTTTTGATCTCAAGGTAATCCTTCATTTTATCTCGCCTTCTTCTTTTGTTACCGGGTACAGAGGCTTGTGCTTGTATGTCTTCTCTATCACATTTCGCCACATCAAACTTTTTAAAAGTTTAATCAAAACGCTTCGCAGTTGATGATAAAACGTAGATGCCGGAGAGTTGCAAACATAAGCGTCCCAAGCAGCTTCGTCTTCCCGTTCAAGTTCAGTAATTCGCAATTTTGTCATCTGTTCTGATTTATTAGTTCTTCCACTTTGAAAGAAGTTATCTTCTTTTTGTTTCTGAAACAAATTTCAAAGTGATCGAATACATTTTTTCTTCCCAGGAGGTATGGAATGTCCTTTCCGATAGCAACCTTTACCCAGATAATTTCGTCACATAATCTTAGTTCAACTTCTCTCACAATAACTGGCACTTTTCCACCGCCAACGCCACCTATCTCCTTCACTTCATCTTCTGTAAACTTCACGTCCAGAAAATACAGAAACGACCTTGGTAGCAACGTTATATACGCCCCAGAATCTGCATAGGCTAAAACAGGAATCCAACCAAATTCCGTTTTGACCTCTAAATCAATTATTGGTCGGTACGTTACACCAAAGAGCACTGAATCCTCTTTTTGATACGGGAACTCTGTTTTTTCCATAGCGAAATACCTAAAGCACCAGTGCTTCTTTTCGCGGTATGAATGCCAAAACCGGCATCTTCTCTGGATATTCCTTTCTCGCCTTTTCGAAAACTTCTTTTGCGGAATCCTCCGAGGCAACAACCTTTCTTCCAATCATTGCTATATGCTTCCCTCTAAATTGCTCCATCTCCTTGGGAAATGACGCAAACCACTTTAATTCCGATCTCATTTCGAGCCCCCTCATTATTTATTCAATTTCAACATTAAAAAGATTATTTATTTTGGACCCACGATCTTTGTTTGTTTTGCTATACTGCAAGAAAAAACCTTTTTACGTACCAACCCTCAAACCCCCGGCACCAAGCCAGAACACGTAATCCGGGTCTTTCAACCATACCTTAAACGAAGGCGCCCATGCAAACACGATTTTACCTTTACTCAACAACGCAGCCGCTTTTTCATAGCCACGTTTAAAAATTCGTGCGCCTTTTGTCGCCTTCAATTTCTCTACAAGCACCGACAACTTACCCACAACCAGCTCGTTTATTATCGTACCCTGCCGCCGAGAATACCAAAGCGAAGCCTGGAACAAAGCTTTCTCTAATCTACGTAGTTTGCGCCAGTTTCCGTTCCTGAGACCTTTCCGGAAATTCGCGAGCAGGTCCGTGTATGTAAGCTGCATACTTTGCATTTCGTTTTTGTAGCATATAAGCTTTATCTACTACTGCATTTTTTATTGTTCTGTTGTCCGCACAAACGTAACCATACAGTGCGAACTGCACCGAAACCAGCTTCTTACCAAAGACAAAGCTACGCATCAGAAACAACGGCAACACCCCTTTTATCTCTCCTTCTTCTTTTGCTATCAGGTAAATCGGCTTGTGCTTAAACGTCTTCTCCACAACGTTCCGCCACATCAAACTTTTAAAAAGTTTAATCAAAACGCTTCGCAGTTGATGGTAAAAGGTGGATGTAGCCGAGCTGCGAACATAAGCGTCCCACGCAGCTTCGTCTTCCCGTTCAAGTTTGGTGATTTGCAATTTTGTCATTTTATTTTGACTTACTACTATTCCCTAACTGCGGAATAGCTTCAAGTTCCGTCCTAATAAATTGTAAGAACTCCCTTAAAGCCAGTTCTGGAACTTCACTGAATTCGCACTCTTCTATTTTTTCATCGCTGCCATTGTGAAAATGACGAGGAAAACCCTTCATATCTCTGAGCTTCTCATGTGGTCTGTTATCGTATCTGTAAATCTTACCATTTACTGCCCTTCGCTCCCAATGATATGCAAACCGGCCTTCAAGTTTTCTGGAGAACCAAACATCTACAAAACTACCATCCACAATAAATAGGCGTAATTTATTTTCTTTAACCTGAAAGCTAACGACGATGTCTGGAAAATCCTCTTCTGCAAGCTTTGATAGTTCATGGTAACTCATAAACTCTTTAGTATCTCTTTTATCTTATCAGCTTCACTTTCAAGAAAGTCAAGCCTCGTAAAGTCTTCGAATGTTTCTGTCTCGCTCAATTCCCCTCTGTTAATCCTTCCATCCAGCTCTTCTAAGGATGACACTTTATATTCCAGGTGAATAGTAACTATCTCAACCCTCAGTTCGTGGAACCTCTTCTCTAAAAGTGCTCTCAATGCCTCACTCATTAGCTCTTCCCTCTTCATATTGAGCAATTCTTCAACCTTTCCCAGCGATACTGCCATCTTCCATCTACCTCGTCATTCCAAGCCAGAACACATAATCCGGGTCTTTCAACCATGCCTTAAACGAAGGCGCCCACACAAACACGCTTTCACCTTTACTCAACAACGCAGCCGCTTTTTCGTAGCCACGTTTAAAAATTCGCGCGCCTTTTGTCGCTTTCAATTTCGCCACAAGCACCGACAGCTTACTCACAACCAGCTCGTTTAATATCGTACCCTGCCGCCGTGAATACCAAAGCGAAGCCTGGAACAAAGCTTTCTCTAATCTACGTAGTTTGCGCCAGTTACCGTTCCTGAGACCTTTCCGGAAATTCGAGAGCAGGTCCGTGTATGTAAGTTGCATACTTTGTATTTCGTTTTTGTGACATATAAGCTTTATCTACTACTGCATTTTCTATTGTTCCGTTGTCCGCACAAATACATCCATACGGTGCAAACGGCACCGAAACCAGCTTCTTGTCAAAGAGCCAGCTTCACATCAGAAACAACGGCAAAACCCCTTTTATCTCACTTTCTTCTTTTGCTACCAAATAAATAGGCTTGTGCTTGTATGTCTTCTCCACCACGTTCCGCCACATCAAACTTTTAAAAAGTTGTATTTGTTTAGCTAACCACAAGATTCCACAGATTTTCACGAGAGAATAATAATAGTAACCAAGTTTTAGTGTTTTATTAACTACTTTCTCCATTATTAACCCCTAATTCTTGTGTTAATCTTGTGAAATCTCGTGGTTTTTTAC
>JAPWVK010000087.1 GCA_029241965.1 Candidatus Methanophagales archaeon | reverse complement strand
GATGTTTACGAGTTCGAGGGCGTTACGCTGTGTGAGGATTGCTATATGGGTGAAGTAATAGCTGCTCAGCCGAAAAAATGCGTGATGAAATGAAAAAGGAAAAGTGTTGAAACAAATAACCGTTATAAGTGGAAAAGGAGGCACGGGGAAAACGACACTTGTGGGCTCATTCGCCGCCCTCGCAGAGAACAAAGTCATTGCAGACTGCGATGTGGACGCACCAGACCTCCATCTGCTGCTGCACCCGGAAATCATAAAGAAGGAAGAGTTTAAAGGCCTGAGAGTTGCCGTTATGGATAAAACGCTATGTACCGAGTGCGGAATATGCGAAGAGACATGTAGATTCAATGCGATAGCTTTGACCGAAGAATCAGGTTATGCGGTCAATCCCGCACGTTGTGAGGGCTGCGGCGCTTGTGTGTTTATGTGTCCGCAGGAGGCACTTACGCTTAAAGAGCGGGTCTCCGGGTATTCTTTTATATCAAAGACGAAATATGGCATAATGGCGCATGCGCAGCTAAATATCGCGGAGGAAGCATCGGGAAAACTGGTCACAGTTGTTAGAAACCGCGCACAGCAGGTTGCGGAAAAGGAAAGTTGTGAACTCATTCTGATTGACGGAGCACCTGGCATCGGCTGTCCGGTAATTGCGTCCTTGACTGGTGTGGACCTTGCACTTATCGTTACCGAACCCACGATGTCCGGACTGCATGACCTCGAACGAATCCTGGATGTGACCAGACATTTCGGGATTGGTTCAATCGTCTGCATCAACAAATACGACATTAACGAGGAGAACAGCAGGAGGATTACCGATTTTTGCTGGCAGCGTGGAATAGAGGTCGTTGGAAACATCCCATATGACCCCGTGGTCACTGAAGCGATGGTTGCAGGTAAGCCCGTGGTTGAATTCTCGGAGGGCAGGGTATCTGATGCGATAAAGAATGTGTGGGAGGGTATAAAATGAAAATAGTTTATGGACCAGTTCCATCACGGCGTCTTGGACGCTCTTTAGGCGTTGGCCCAATTCCATTCAAAACCTGTGACTATTCCTGTGTGTACTGCCAGCTTGGCAGGACAACACACATGACCAATCAGCGTAAAGACTTCTTCCATCCAGAAGAGATGTTGGACGAAATCAAAAGGGTAATAGAAGCAGAAAGCAGCCGTGGTGAAATAGATTTTGTGACCTTCGTAGGCGAAGGCGAACCGACTTTATGTAAAAGCCTTGGCTGGCTAATCAGGAAGACCAAAGAAATAGCAGATATACCCGTAGCCGTTGATACAAACGGTTCGCTTCTTTACAGAGAAGATGTAAGAAACGACCTTTCACAAGCAGATGTTGTTATGCCCTCGCTTGATGCAGGCACTGCCGAAACGTTCAGACGGATAAACAGACCGCATCGAGGGATTGTTTTTGAAGCGGTTGTCGAAGGTATGGAAAGATTCAGGCAAGAATATGATGGTGAGATGTGGATGGAAGTCATGCTGGTAAAGGGGCTCAATGACTCAGCAGAGGAATTAGAAGCGATAAAAAGCCGGCTTAGCCCCTTAGAGCCCAATCGAACGTATATAAATGTCCCGATAAGACCCCCGGCGGAACCGTGGGCTGTGCCTCCTGATAAAGAGAGCATCGCATTAGCACATGCGATTCTCGGTGACGTTAATGTAGTGGATATTACCGCAGAGGAGACGGGAGAATTTTCCACTGAGGGATTCACAAACCCCGAAGATGCTATTTTAGCAATAATAAGGCGTCATCCAATGAGAGAGGAGCAGGTTATAGAAACGTTAAAAAACCTTTCTTTAAACCTTTTAAGAAAAGGTTTATCAAAAACGCTTCGCGGAAAGAAAGCTTTACCAAAGAAATATAATATTCAGGACAGCTTAACGAGGCTGGAGGAAAGCGGAAAAATAAAGAAAGTAGAATACAGAAAAAAAGTCTTCTGGCTTACAATGGAGGAAAAGAGAGGACATGACTAACCCGAAACCTGATGGTGGTGAGAGAAGCATTGTCATGTCTTTTTACCGAGCTTTCAAAAGTTTAGGGCCTGCTCTTCCAACGTTGCTGGGGGTTGTCCTCCTTCTGATGCTTTTCCTAACCCTTGTATCAAAACAGCTTATTGCATCTGTGTTTACCGGGGAATTGTTTCGTGATACTGTAATTGGCTCCGCAATTGGAAGTATCGCAGCAGGTAATCCTATCACCAGCTATATAATAGGTGGGGAGCTTATGAAAGAGGGTGTGAGTCTATTTGCGATAACTGCATTCATATTGACATGGGTAACGGTTAGTATAGTTCAATTTCCCGCGGAAGCAGCCTTTCTCGGCAAACGATTCGCAGTTATAAGAAACTCGCTGGGGTTCATTCTTGCCATCTTAGTGTCTATAGCAACTGTTACGACATTGATGGTGATCCAATGAAGGTCATGAGAGATACCAAAAATAGAGGAGGCGAGAAAGGAGAAGAGGAGAAGAGAAAGTGGGATAAGCACTATGATTACTATTTTTTGGGTTCTGTTATTTTTCTATATTTCCTTCTCTATTTCTTCGATCGGGAAGGCGTATATAACGCTCTAAAAGCGAGCGGAAAGATATTTATTCAGATAATTCCAGTATTATTGCTCGTTATCCTTTTTATGGCGCTTATAAATTATTTCTTACATCCAAAAACCGTATCAAAGTACGTTGGAAGAGGGTCTGGAATAAAAGGATGGTTCTTAGCTATATCCACTGGAATACTTAGCCATGGACCTATTTATGTCTGGTATCCTTTATTAAAAGATCTTCGAGATCGGGGTATGAGAAGCGGTTTGATTGCTGCTTTTCTGTACAGCCGGGCTATAAAACTACCACTGCTGCCCTTGCTAGTCTATTACTTTGGGGCATTATTCGTGGTCGTGCTGCTGCCCTATATTATTATTGCTTCCATCGTTGAGGGCGAAATTATCGAAATAATAGAAAGGCGAAAAAGACAAAATATCATAAAGTATTCATAATTATTGGAGGTGTTATCCTCATCCCGCACATGCTAATTGTGGTGCATTTGAGTTTATGCGCCTCAATAAGAAAAGACGATTATTTAAAGTTGTTGTGCACCGGCTCGTCGTAGTTATATAAATTCAAATTTGCGGCTATATTGTATCAACGTGTGCGGAATGTGGGTTTATTCTTATTTAAAAAAGTTCTTTTAACGGCTTTTTAGGTAATGAAAGGCTAATTAATATTACAGCAACCTTTGCTGATTTGGATCGGTCAAAGAAATAACAGACTTTATGCGCCACTCAACCCCTGGCTTTTCCCATACAAACTCGCCACGGGCTCGTTCCTTTGCTTCTAACACGAAATAAACCTTATCGCCCTTTATTTCTATGCTTCCATCTTCCATATCCATATCATGACCCACACAAACGCTCTGGTCACAAAAGAACTGACATTTGGAATCGTAGAAGTAAAAGCATCGGAATCGGGGTTTTGTCAGACCCAACGTCTTCCCTTTCCAGGCATCGGTATGCAGGAATTCGCCACTCTCTGATATCTTCTCCGCAATCAGTATCCGTTCTTCGTCATCCTCTATCCGTCGTGTGTGCTCAGTTTCTCGTATCCTTATGCTATCCGGTCTTTTGTCCTCTTCAGGGAAAAAATCATCCACTCCCGCTACGACTACATCCCACCTATTTATCGGGCTGTTCAACGGATAAATCCGTTTCAGTTCCCAGTATTCATTTGCAGCAATCGCATGGCTACCTTTTACACTTAAAATTGTAAACCGTACCTTTTCAGGTAAGAGTTCCTTAAACTTACCAGCCTCAAACCATTTTCGTAATGCCCACACCGTCTTATTCGCGCGTTTGAACCGCACCAAGCCGATGTCACCCTGTAATTTCTGTACGTACACATGATACGGCGCTTTCTGTTTCAGTTTGGTTGAGCACTCCTTTATCTCGTTCCAGGTGAGAGGTTCCGCCTTCTCTTCCAGTATCCGCTCTACTTCCTTTCTGAACTTCTCGTATGGCATGGGTCAATCTTAATGTTCTTGATAGTCGCACTTAAAGTATACCTCTGTGGTAAGGCTTCACTTCTATTATGCAACCTCTTATTTATCTCTGAGTGATACATTCCAGCGTTTTTCAGTAAGATTCGTTTCTTCGTTGAAGTTTTCAAATACATTATCTATGATCGGCGAAGAAAAGGGATGTCTTTCCGTTATCCGTTCAAAAACTTCGTTGAGCTTAACTCGTATTTCCATCGCCTTTTGAAGATAAAACATCTTGTCATCCTTATTTGTCGCCCGATCAGACATCTCGTCATACTTCTTTGTCGCCGATACATAACATCTCCATTGGAGGTTCATTAATGCCTCATATAACTCTTTGTCCTTATCTTTCTTAGATTTCATTTCGATCATATCTCCTGCCTTCTTTATATATTCTACTCCCTTTTTTTTCCATTCCGCCTTATGCTGGTGGTCAAATTTAGCCTTTAAGCCATAAAGATGCGAGAGCATAACGCATGATTGAACAGCGTCTTTAAAATAACTTTCATTTTCGAGTTCTTTATTTTCAGCTTTTTCATTTAGCGTGCTCATCAACTTTTCAAGTATTTTTTAATATCTGCCCTTTAAGTTATTTTCTAAAATTAGAGCATACTTAATAAGCTTATATGCCGTATAAATGTCTTTTTTTTCTATATATTCGTCCGCAGATGACCATAATTTACCCTTGTCCTCATCTGTTGGCTTTTGTTCATTTCTTAATCTTTGGTAAAGTTCTAAAATCTTTTTTAACTCCCCATTCTTGATAGCTTCGCTTTGTATCTCTTTTTCGAGAGCTTTCTTTATTTTACCATATTCCTTCTTGGTAACCGGTATGATCTCTGCTATGTTTAATGAGATGTATGTTCGATTTGGCTTTGTTAAAGAGATTTTTATGTGTTTGGCTCCCTCTGGGATTCCAAGTATATTAACATAGATATTCAAATCTATCCAATGCGTATGGATGTTTGTATAATCTGATTTTACTTTACCTACAATTCCTTTTTTTCTTATTTCTTCTACGCTTGGATCGTCACCATAAGCACGATCAGGGTTTGCATCTAAAAATTTTATGCAGTCAGGGTTCCCTAAGCTACTCCATTCCGGTTGAACAATTTTTATGGTTTTCCCTGCCTTGACTTGATCATCCTTTAAGAAAGTGACTGTTCCGAGTTCTTCTTTAGATTTCATATTACCCATAGGTTCACCGTCTTTCTTTGCAAATCCCCACCCAGCAATCATGAGATATTCAAAATAATCAGGATCTGGAAGTGGCTGCGGAATTATCAATGATTCCCCTGTTTTTAGGGAAACAGTGTACCCATTAAGTTTGAAGTCGTAGTTACCCGTGCATATGGTTACTGGCTCAAATTCGTTGTTAATCTTTATAATACCCGTTTCAACAAAGCTTCTACGCTCATCACGCCTTTTTTTGTTAGCGTTTCGCTTATTATAAACGAGAAGTAATAGACTTACCACCGACGTTAACGACGCTAATATAGATATAGCTACTGCTAAAGCACGTAATATGTCACTAAATATGGCCTGCCAAATTCCGGCAGTCATGTTGGACCAACTAACTGCTGTAGTAGTATTTATCGCCGTAGGAGTATAGGATAGTACAGGCGATGGTTTTACAGTGCTATTTTTGTCAAAGACATGTATCTCTGTCATTGAAGAAGTAGATGTGTTGTTTGTGGATGCTAAGGCTGCTCCCGTAAGTAGAAGCACTAGAGCCATTCCCATTAATACTCCATATAGTTTATTCATTCTTTTAACTGCAATGGTTTTATTTTGGGTGCGTGTTATTTTAAGCACTTATTTCTCTTATTTCTTTGGATGTATTGAATAAATAGTTGGAATGCCAAATATAATAGCTAAGAATATCCCTAAACCAATCCAAATAGTGGTTGTAGAATAGAAAGATGCTAAAAAAGCCAAACATGCAATAATAAAAGATAAAGCCATTACGAGATAAAATTTGTATTTAGCTAATTCCTTTTGTAATGCTGGCTCTTTAAGGACTGCTTTTTGATCATTCCCCTTTTCTTTAGGTATAGCCAGTGGTAAACTCGACATGGTAAGGATAATTTCAGTTACTAATTCATCCATATTTGAAGGGATTTCTATCTTCTTCTTACCTCCTGTATAGATGGTTGACCATTTATCGAGAAATATAATCAGTTTGTTTTTACAAAAATCCATCGTAGCTTCATATGTTTCTTTAACTCCACCGCCATAAATAAAAGCTATTAGCGGCTTATTCTCCGTAAATAACTCTGCTGTTGTCTCTCGTATTTTGAGACCAAAATCACCTTCTTCTACATATTTTTTCGTGATAGTGTTTATATAACCACTTCCAAGGCATATCAACGGATTGTTCTCATATTTTTCAATCTTCTCGTTGTAGTATGTATCTGTTATTATCTCCACTTCTATATCCAAATTAGTTATTATCCTCTTTATAAGTTGTGCAAGGATTCTATCATACCGTTCAGAACCAATCCATGTTCCTACTACAATAAGAATAGCCTCTGGAACTACGTCAAAACGTCCTTTAAAAAAAGTCTTAACCAACACATTTCTGTTAGGGACGTTTTCGTTTAGCATATTTTTATCACCTTTAGATATTGCTAAAACTTTTCGTTCTAATAAAAGGTTTGGTTAGAAAAAAAGGACATTTCTTCACGCATCACCCTCTCCTCACTTCCTTCCGCTGCGCCATCCGATACCCACATACAACACTCATATATCCACTCAACTGCTCGTCCAGAGCCTCGCTGCCAGTATCAACCATAAGAACCGGCGTTTCCATCAGCTTCTGCGGCGTTGCAAGCACAATCACATTCTCCACACCAACCCTCTCTATTACTTCAGCACTCAACTGCTGATTCCCTCGACCAAAGACAAACCCCTGCGCTCCAATAGGACTCACCAATATCCTCGTTCTCGGTTCGTGTTCCAGCAATTGCAGCAATTCCCGCTCATTCAAATCCTTACCCACTACTTCCCCGTTCTTCACGGCGTCCACACCAAGCAGTGTCTTCTCGTCACTCAAACCTAACAACTCCGCAATTTTGTAGATGGTAGTACCGGCACCTAAGATATAAAGTTCTTCCGGTATCATGAACTCGCATGCGAACTTTGCAATCTCCTCCTTCGCTCCTTCTTCACTCACACTCTGGAACAGGCTTTTCCCTTGCTGTACCAGAACCGGCTCGTACGGTGTACGTGCATACCCAAATACCTTCATTCGCAGTTCGTTTCTTCTGTATGCCTCTTCATCCGTATCCATTACCTCGGCATCACGCAATTCCGTCTTACCTTCGACAAAAAGCTCGACTAATTTCGCTGCACTCTTAGGGCTTATCGCAAATACCGCAGAGTGCATCTTCACTCCCGCCGGAATTCCTAAAATGGGGATTTCTTTTTCAACTACGCTGTACACATCCCGCGCCGTTCCGTCACCGCCACAGAAAAGCAGTAGCTCTGCTCCTTTATCCAAAAACAGCTTACATGCGGTCTTTGTGTCCTCATTCGTGCTATTTCCTTCAAACGAGTACACTACTTCGTAATTCTGGTTTAAGACGGCAGCTTCACCCATCTCGTCTGAGCAAGTAAGAATAAAAGAGTCTGCATTTAGCTCGTGCATGCATTTCTTCGCTCGTTCTAATGCTATTGGTCGTGCGCCTCTGTTCAGTGCTTCGTCTGCCAGTCCGTCAGTCCCTTTTAAGCCTACTGACCCACCCATTCCCGCTATCGGGTTGATGAGGAAACCTATTTTCATAAAAACATAAAATAATGAGGGGATAATTGTGTTACACTCCCCCCTCTTTTAACCTACTCCACCTTCGGCAAATTAGCCAGCGACTGCTTCACCAACTCCGCAGGATACTCGTAATCCACCAGTTTTCCACGCAGAAACACATCGTATGATGCCAAGTCGAAATGTCCGTGACCGCTGTTATTGAAGTATATCACTTCCTCTTTACCTTCTTCCTTGCACTTCAACGCCTCGTCTATAACCGCTTTCACTTCATGTGCCGTCTCCGGTGCTATTAATATCCCTTCCGTCTCGGCAAACAGTTTCGCAGCTTTGAACACCTCGTTTTGATGATATGCCACTGCATCTATCCAGCCGTCCTTAACCAACTTGCACAGTAAGGGTGCATCACCGTGGTATCTCAATCCACCTGCGTGAATCGGTGGAGGCACAAACGTATGCCCTAACGTAAACATCTTGAACAGAGGTGTCATCTCGGCACAATCTCCGAAATCATATAGATACAGCCCCTTCGTCAACGTTGGACATGCCATCGGTTCACAACCAACTATTTTTAAGTCAGGTTTATCTCCCTTTAGCTTATCTGCCACGAATGGCGAACAAGAGCCAAAGAAATTACTGCCTCCTCCTACACAGCCATAGATCGCATCGGGATATTCATCTATCTGCTCAAACGCCTTCTTCGCCTCCAATCCTATTACTGATTGATGTAGCAAAACGTGATTCAGAACAGAACCTAAGGCATAATGCGTATCATCGTGTGTCGCTGCATCCTCTACACCTTCAGAAATAGCAATTCCTAAACTACCAGGTGTATCCGGGTCCTCTGCCAAGATTTTCCTTCCAAATTCAGTATTCTTGCTTGGGCTTCTGTAACACTTGGCATCCCACATCTCCATCATTATCCTTCTGTATGGTTTCTGGTCGTAACTTGCACCTACCATATATACCGTACACTTCAACCCGAACAGCATAGTACCAAATGCCAGCGCAGAACCCCACTGACCCGCTCCTGTTTCCGTGGCTATCCGCTCCGTGCCCTCCTTCATATTATAATACGCCTGTGCAATTGCCGTGTTTGGCTTGTGACTGCCCGGTGGGCTAACACCTTCCCATTTGTAATATATCTTCGCCGGTGTCTTCAGTTTCTCCTCTAACCGAAGAGCCCTATACAACGGCGAGGGTCGCCAGAGCCTGTAAACATCCCTTACCTCCTCTGGTATTGGTATCCATCGCTCCGTAGTCGCTTCCTGCTTTATCAACTCCATCGGGAAAATATGCGCTAACTCTTCTGGCTTTATCGGCTCCTTCGTCGCTGGGTTTATCGGCGGGTCCAACGGAGAAGGCATGTCTGCCTGTATGTTGTACCACGCCTTCGGCATTTCCTCTTCGTCAAGCAATATCTTCACTTTCTCGTTCATTATATCTCTTTCACCTCATCATGCATAAATGCTCGTTGATGTGTGAATATAATCCTATATACTTAAAGGCATCTCTTTTTTGCCATGTCTTTCCTCTTCGTCACATTAGACAGTGCTGATAGTACCTTCAGCCATTATTTCAATACGCTCGCCTCAGAATCGCCGTTACCCCGCCCTACTTCACTATCTCGCTTTCACTATCACGCCCAATAGCTTCTGCATCGTTTTCATGAAGTTGCCCCAGTATTCGTCATAGGTCGTGTTGTGAGTCAAAAACGGAGTTAGTACGCAAGATCGGAGCACATAAACGCTCCTTACACTGTCCCATTCCTCTGCAGGAATACCCATCTCGGCTACAAACGTTTTAGGCGCGTCACCATAGTCATCATAGCTGAGGTCCGTCTTTGATGTGATCCAATCGTCATAGAAGACAGGTCCGGAATTATAAGAGCACTGCTCGTAAACCTTTTGATTTAGTTCATCCATCGCTTTTAGACTCGTATTGCCCACCTCGTTGAACGCGAAGTCAACAATGTTAAAATCGGGATTGGTCAACGGCGCTACCACGAATTTCTTGCCTGCCGCCTCTATCACTTTAGCCGAGAGAAGCGAGTTATAAAATCTAACAGCACCTTCAACGCTACGACCAATAATCCGACCGTAACCCGAAATATTGAGTGGAATGACACGATGTGCTGTCCACACCGCGGCTGCGGCAGCCCCTGCTTTTGAGCCTTCCATGATATAACTGCCAAGCAGCATGGGATTATCTTCTGTCTTCTCAAATACGTAAGCCGCAAAGTACGATATCAGGTCAAGTGCACGTTTATCCTTTAAGACAACGCCACCCGCTGCATAAGGTACATAACCCATTTTATGTGGGTCAAGAGTAATAGAATCCACATTTGCCATCGCCTTATACGCATCATACACGTCTCTCGAAGGCCAGTTAATCTCTTTGTGCAGAACGCCCTGGTCGTGCAGCTTCTGTTTCAAATTGTCAAAGTCCATGAACTGATTCTTATTATCCAAGAAGACAGAGCGTGTGTAACCACCGTATGCTGCATCAACATGAATGTAGAACGACACGCCCTCCTTTTCGTATTCTTCCCGCAGCTTGACTATCTCGTGCACCTCATCAATCGCACCTTCTTCTGTGGTTCCCGTTACTGCCACCACACCTAAAATGGGCGTCTTCTCACTGACGAATTTGTCAATCGTTGCCTTTAAGACGTCTATGTCCATCCGGTAGTTGTCTTTAACCTGAATGTAGACCATGTTCTCCTGACCTATTCCGAGCACATCCACCGCTTTAGTCCATGAGTAATGTTTCGACTGTGGCACCAGCAACCTGCCCAGCTTGCCACTCTGCATCCCTGTGCCGCGAACTGAGTGCTCACGTACTGCTTCTAAAGCACCTGCGGCTTTTACTTGGCTCACCAGATCCAGAATCTTCTCTGTTGACATGTTCAATAGCTGCCAATCATCTAAGCCCTCTACCAGCTCAGGTTTAACCGCTTTGATGGCAAGCGGAATGGATTTTAAGTTTCGGGCTACCCAGAGCCCCTCATAGTTGGCTATAGTTCCATCAGTGGTAATGTGCCCCCATGCTTTTTCCGGGTCATAGCCCAGCATTTTTGCAAACTGCTTTCCCACCTCTATTTCAAGTGCGGTCGTGGCAGGCGCCCCTTCATAAGCGCAGTTGTTCGGATTGTACAGAATAGTTGCCATATACGCCAAATTGGCTGCCATCAGGGTATCGGAGTTCATATGCCCCAGATAACGTGCTGAAAACCACGGCATTGAGCTCGTTTTTAGTTTCGATGAGAGTTCAAGCAGGGCATTCGTTGTTCGCTCCAACGTTGCCTCGAAGTTCGTTTCATGTTGTTCCCACACGCTTATTACCGGCTTATCATCCGGGTGGAAGTCTCTACGCCAGTGGATATGCTCGTCCATCAAAAAATTCAGGGTCTCCTTAAAATATTTATGGTTCTCCGATTTCGGACCCAGAAACAGTGCATCCACATTTACTTTCTCCTCAATCGTATCCTCTTTCTTTTCCATTTTTCCTACCTCTTTTTTACTTTTTGCTGCTTTGCCAACTTGATTTCTTAAAGTGGTATATGATCAAAGGAATAAGCACCATGATGATAATCCCCACACCCAAAGTAGCCACGTACTGCGCAGTGTTGCCAACAGGGACTTGTTTCGGTGGGAAAAAATCTACGAACATAATAATAAGTACGGTTAATAGCCCCACACCACTGACAAGCCACATTCCCGCTTTGCCACCCGGTATTTTGTAGGCTCGCTGTACCTCTGGTTTTGAGTAACGCAAACGAATGGCAGCTATGAACATTAGGACGTACATGACAAGATAAACCAATATCGTGAGAGCAAGCAACATCCAGTAGGCATTGTTTACGCCCGGCACAATAGCGAACAGCAGACCAAACACGGATACCAGGGAAGCCTGAAGAATAAGCAGATTTTGGGGAATACCATTTTTATTCACCTTCTGGAGGATTGGAGGAAGATCGCCACTCTGTGCGGAAACATGCAAACCCTTGATTGGACCCAAAATCCAGGTGCTTATTTGTCCTATTGCACCAAATGCAACCAATAAAGCAATGATGGGGACAAGCCATGATATGTGGAACGCAGCAAAAAAGTCGGTAAAGGCGACCATAAGCCCGGCATTCAAGCTGATTTTACTTTGTGGCACTACGATTGCCACGGCCATCGCTCCTATAACATTAATGAAGAACAACAGTAGTCCCGCAACGAAAATAGCGATGGGGTAGTCACGCTGCGGATTCTTTACTTCGTTCGCGTGCCCCGCCGATACCTCAATGCCCATAAAGACGAAGATGAACCCTGCAAGTAAGACGATGTTACTGATACTGGCAAAATCCGGGACCAAATTCGCTTCGCTTAATGATAAATTGAGTTGTACCGGATCACCAGATAGCAGATACACGATACCTAAGATGATAATCAAGAGCCCAGGAAGTAATACACCACAGAGAAAGCATACGGTACTGATCCTACCAGACGTCTTCATCCCACGAAGGTTGAGATATGTTGCACCCCAATACACCGCAAGGATGACGAGGAGTAGAAATAACTTATTTGCTGCTAGTGCAGGGTTGAACACGAAAGCCAACGAGCCTGCGATAAAAGCAAGTACAGGTACCATTCCAATCACCATTTGAAACCACTGCAACCAGATGGCAGTAAATCCCCAGCGTTCTCCAAAAGCTTCTTTTACCCAGACATAAACGCCACCTTGTTGTGGCCAACCCGTTGCCAGTTCTGCGGAAACCAAAGCGGTTGGAATCAAGAAAGCACCCTTCGGGTGCAAATCAATTGTTAGCTGCGGCTAAGCAGAGGATGATTCCAATCTGATAATTTGCATCCAAAAACTTCGTTTTCTATCGGAGGTCCCTTCTCATAGCACACAAATGTCATTTTTCTTC
>JAPWVK010000086.1 GCA_029241965.1 Candidatus Methanophagales archaeon | reverse complement strand
GGGATGGAGTCCTGAATTATTTTGATTCAAAAATCACTAATGGGATTTTAGAGGGCACTAATAGTGTTGTACAATTATTAAAACGGAGTGCGCGTGGTTATCGAAATATCCCGAATTTCATCACTATGATATACCTTCGATGTAGTCACTTAAAGTTCCAACTACCCACATGAAATAGCGAAGAGCCATTTTTACACCTTTATCCAGGAACACGAGGGCAACGAACTACCAAAAAGGGGTAAAAGCAAGGCAAAACGCTTCGATTTGAATCAGATCAATCTCGCTCTGCTTGTTACAAAAGATGGTGGAATCCCGCTTATGCACCAGACCTACGAAGGGAACCGGCATGACGCAAAAAAAAAATTCCCTGAAATCATCAGTAAACTCGCAGATAGGTTAGTATTGTTCTCCAAAAACGTATATAAAGTCACAATAGTCTTTGACAAAGGAAATAACTCCAAAGTTAGCATGGAACTGCTTGACGACACTCCGTATCATTTCGTTGGATCGCTCAAGCCCTATAACTACAAGCATTTTATGGAAATAACGCTGGAGAATTTCCAATTGGTTCCAATGGAAAATGGAGAAGAAGAAAAGAAAAAGGACGATATATACGCTTATCGCACGCGAGAAGAAGCTTTGGGTGCGGAAAGGACCGTTGTTGTAACTTACGAGCAGAAACTTTATAATAGGAACCTGAAAACCTTCATAAAGGGTATTGAGAAGAGGAAAAAGGAGTTTGAGGAGCTTGAATCGAACATAGGACGGCGAAGATACAGAACAAAGTCGGCGATTCAGAAGAAAGCGGAAAAGATACAGGCGAAAGCTCTAAAGGGTCTTTTCGATGTTGAAGTCGCCGAAAAAGAGGGTAACATAACGCTTGATTATGCGGTGAACAAAACCGTCTACAACGAGAAGCTTAAATCGTTTGGAAAAATGATTCTCTTCACGAATAATCACGAATGGAGTACCGCGCAGATAATAAGGGTTTATCGGGGTAAAGCTAAGATAGAAGATGACTTCAAAAGGATGAAGAGCCCAATAATGATCAGCATAGAGCCGGTATTTCATTGGACGGACCAGAAGATAAGGGTGCATGTTTTTTGTTGCGTTCTCGCATTGATGCTATTACTGCTCCTGAAACGCAAATTACAGAGGGCTGATGTTAAACTGAGTCTTGAAAGGATGATAGAGGAGCTTTCGGATGTTCAACTCTCCGTTATCAAGTTTTATGATATGGATAAGAGGTTATGTCTCCTTAATGACATGAATGAGGTGCAGAAGGCGATGTTTGATGTATTGGATCTGATGCGGTATAAGAAGTTAGTCAGTACAAAGTTACATTAGCTCTTTTATACTGCATTTCACAGAATACCTGAAATGTCGCCTATGGGAAATTGAAAGACTGTGAGGGGAAAAATGGTGCTGTTAAATATTTCTTTAAATTATATAACTCCGAAAGTCATGTTAAAAGATTTGTAAAGAAAAAGTGTTGTAAAATCTAGTGGTTAGCTAAACATCCACATTTGCCATTCCGATTTATAACGCCTGAACATTTCGCTTCGCTGCTTCGTTTATACGCTCGTACAAGCTATTGCCGTTTGCATCTATGCTTACCACGAGTGGCCCGAAGTCTTCAACAATGAAGTGCCAGACCGCTTCGGCCATGCCGAGGTCTTCCCAATACACCGCTTCCACGGCTTTTATGCCTGCCGCTGCTAATACAGCCGCACCGCCTGTTATCGCGAGATATACGCAGCCGTAGTCTCGCATTGCGGTTCGTGTTTGGGCGTTCATACCGCCTTTGCCTATTATGGCACGAATACGTAGCTGTTTTATTACGGCGGGTGTTGCATCGTTCATTCGTGCGCTGGTGGTAGGACCTGCAGCTAATATTTCCCAGTTGTCTTCTTCTTGCGGGCGCACAAGCGGTCCGCAATGGTAGATTACTGCGCCTGTTTTTATTGGTATTTTTTTGCCCGTGTCTGCATAGTCTAAGATTCGTTTATGTGCTTGGTCTCTGGCGGTGTATACGTCGCCGCTGAGGTACACGATGTCGCCTAAGTTCAGGTTGGTTATTTCCGCTTTTTCTAAAGGTGTGTGTAGAGTCTTTTTTGGCATTGTACAATCTGTAATTGTGAAGCTAAAGTAAAAAAGTCTTGTGAATTCATGAGAATAACACAAACATTTTTGGTAGCAAAAAAGCTTTACCAAAAAATATCTAAGGAATAAATGACTTTTTTGTTTTCAATAAAAATTTTGGGGAAAAGAAGAAAAGGGGGAAATAATGAAAACTGAAAGAGGGGTAAAATTTGGAAAGGTGTTGATATTTGTGGTTTTATTCACAGTGCTGGCATTTGTAAGTGTCGGCTGCACAAGTGAAACCCCGCCGGAGGAGGAATGGAACAAGACCTTTGGGGAAAATAGGGATGAATGGGCCTACTCAGTCCAACAGACCGTAGATGGGGGATACATCCTTGCTGGTAAGACGACTGTAACAACACCATATACCAGTCCAACATCATATACTTGTACAATGCTCCCACCTTTTAATGCTTTGCTGGTGAAGACCGATTCACATGGCGCCATGCAATGGAACAAGACATTTAGTGGATGGTATGTTTATGCTCACTCAGTCCAGCAGACCGCAGATGGTGGCTATATCCTTACAGGAAGTGTTGGGCTTGTGAAGACCAATTCAGACGGAAACGAGCAGTGGCATAAGACATTTAGTGGGCATTGTGCAAATTCAGTCCAACAGACCGCGGACGACGGCTATATCCTCGCTGGCGATAAATTTTGGCTGATGAAGACCGATTTAAACGGTACAGAACAGTGGAGCAAGACATTTGGTAGCACTGGTCTTGATTGGGCAAACACTGTTCAACAGACAACAGACGGTGGCTACGTCCTTGCGGGATATACGTCTTCGTATGGTGCTGGTTCTTGGGATTTCTGGCTCGTGAAGACGGATTCAAATGGGAACGAGCAGTGGAACAAGACCTTTGGGGGAACCGGATATGAGGAGGCGTATTCCGTCCAGCAGACCGCAGACGGTGGTTACATCCTTGCTGGTGTCACAGAGTGGGTAATGGTGGCTATGATGGCTGGCTTCTGAAAACGGATTTAAATGGAAACGAGGACTGGAACAAAACCTTTGGTGGCAAAAACGGAGATAGTGCATACTCCGTCCAGCAGACCGCAGACGGTGGCTACGTCCTTGCGGGATATACTTCTTCATATGGTGCTGGTAGGAGTGATTTTTGGCTGATAAAGATGAAAGGAGAAACAACAGAACCAATCTTCGACACCGAGTCATCAGAAAAACCTTACCCAAGCCTAATGGGCACGCATACCGGTACAATCAAACCTTCACATAACATCACCGTCAGCAAATTATACACCTACCCATGCGCCGGAATAGGAGGCCACACCGAATCCATTAATTTATACGAAAACGGCACTTTAATAGCAAACGGCACATGGAACGGCTACCGGGACGAGGACTGGCATAACATAACACTGCATAGCGGAACTGATGGGACTCCTTATGTCACGCTATTGCAAGACCCTAACTACAACTACACCATTCGCACAGGCTCTTATCCACAAATATTACACACAACCAGTAAAGAAGTAACAGGCGGAACAATCACCTGCTCCTCGTTCGTAGATGCAAACGGAAAAACATACACAGACTGGATACCTGCTATCAAGTTCTCTTAGCATTAGAACGAGAAAGAAGATGAACGAGGCTATCAATAAGCGGATACTGGAAAAAGTAGAGACCGTGATTGAGCGAGTGGAGTTCATCGAAGAGCATCTATCGCAGCAAATACTGAGAGATAGAATATTGCGTAAAGCGTTATATAAAGAATTTCAAGAAGCGGTGGAAGCGGTTTCAGACGTATGCGCAATGCTTAGACGAGGACTGAATTCATCAGCAAAAGATGATTACAGTAATATTGATTTTTCGGTGGTGGTTTTAGAATGGATACGAAGATGAAAGAACAGCTCTTAGACGTATTAAAGGATATGGTGCCATACGTCAAAGGGCTATTGGTTTACGGGTCACTTATTAAAGGATATGCCGATGTGACTTCGGATATTGATATATGTGCGATAGAAAAGGAAGGTATAGAGTCGAAGGATTTGTACGAGCGGATTCTGAAAGTTTCGGCAGATAAAAGATACGATATTGTGGTGTTCAATAAGATACCCTGGTATCTGAAGGGCGAGATACTGGAACATAACGAGGTTGTTTATGCAGAGAACGCGGATGACCTGGACTTTTGGTTATATAAGCAATTAAAGATTTGGAACGGGATGAAAAAGCGACAGAGTTTGGTATCTACTGATGATTTGATAGGTAGGGTGGAAGAAGGGCGATTGAAAAAGGATCGGAGCATTTGAGAGGTCATAGCATCGTAGTCCAAACATCAGAAAGTTTTTAGGGTGGGGAAAAGTAAGAGAGAAGTCACATACTCAGCACTTAAGAGCTTGTCCTTGAATTAGATATTTTGCGGAAATGAATGCTTGTTTTTGCTTATAAAGCCCTATTTACCCCCTCCACAAACCACTCAAAAAACAACATCGTATCACTCTTCAATCAGCCAAAGCAATGCCCTTCCATCCCGCCACGTAAAACGACATTTGCTAATCACATATCACCAAAATTTAATGGATAAAAAGCGAGAAAAATAGGAATTAGAAGGGTTACTCCCCCCCCTATGGTAGTTCAAACGAAAATACCTTGGACTTCTTCGATAGCCAATCATACCACAAAAGAAGAAAATACGATATTTGACCTCTAAACGGTGGGATGTCCTCTTTTCTCAAAATACGCTGATATACGCTTATTTCTCAGGTAAACATCATTTTCCCGGATGTCGTTTTAGTGGGCTACGTTATTTCGTAGGTTTTTAATGATATAAAGCACTTACAGCGACTCGTCAAGTGGTCTATTTTGTAGAGGGTTAAAAGCCCTATACGTGCTTCTTTTTATAGGGGTTTTGAGACAGCCTCTAAAATCTATTCCAATATCTCCATAAACTACTCATCTACGGGAAAAGACCCTATTTCCGCCTCCGTTTACTCACAAACTGCTCTCATCAATTATAAGCGTCATAACATGCTAAAAAAAATCTGGTGGCTTCTACTGACTATTCTCTCACGTTTTGAACTTCCCCTACTTTTGTTAAAACATATAAATAATGAACACCATAGTTATTCCCATGGACAGCATAGAATTCGCACATGTATCCGAAAGTCAAATTACGAGAGCGATAGTATCGGAATTCGCAAAAGAATTTGATAAATACGCAGAGACAGAAGCTATAATCGTAGGTGGAGGGCCCTCAGGGTTAATGGCAGCGAAGGAACTGGCATCTGAAGGTGTAAATGTATTGATAATAGAACGTAACAACTATTTGGGTGGCGGGTTCTGGCTTGGCGGATTTTTGATGAACAAGCTCACGGTCCGGTCGCCTGCAGAACGTGTGCTCGACGAACTCGAAGTGCCGTATAAAGAGTATAGCAAAGGATTATACGTTGCTGATGCAACGCACGCCTGCTCGAAACTGATTGCCGCGACATGCGACTCCGGTGCGAAGATATTGAATATGACGACATTGGATGATGTAGTTCTTCATAACAATAAGGTAAACGGAGTAGTGATAAATTGGACTGCGGTCTCTGCTTTGCCACGCGAAATAGCATGTGCTGACCCGGTTTCGTTGGAGTCTAAACTTGTAATAGATGCAACCGGGCATGATGCGGTAGTGGTAAAGAAGTTAGAGGATAGGGGACTGCTAAAGACAAAAGGTCAGGGCGCAATGTGGGTCGAGAGGTCCGAGAATCTCGTGGTCGAGCATACGTCTGAACTTTATCCTGGTCTGATAATTACAGGAATGGCGGTTTCCGCGGCATACGGACTTCCGAGGATGGGTCCTACATTTGGCGCTATGTTGATGTCCGGCAAAAAGGCGGCGGAAGTTGCTATTGAAAAACTCAGGCTATGATACGCAGGTCTTCACGAGAAAACAATTCGCGGGATGTTCTTCTACATCCGCTGTGGGGCACTACAAAGAATGAATTTATAGAAAGAAAACAAAAATTAAATGGGCGATTAAAAATGAAAAAAGAAGATCTTTTTGTAGAATTTAAAGGAGATTGGAAAGGAAAGAAGAATTTCATACCAATCAAGCCGAACTCCTCAGACATAGCAGGGACAGAAATAATCTGGAAATACGACTTGAGCGGAGAAGGGCAAACGGACACATAACTATAAGGGTAATTACCGTGAATGCAAAAATAAAAGAAATAATCAGATGCTTTTTAGTATTAATTCTGCTACTGTTGCTCATTACACCCGTAACCAGTGCAAACGCTCCCGCGCTTACGATTACGGACTACACCATCCGAGGCCGTCCCACAATTGATTTTAACCGCAAAAAATCGTTTCTTTTTGGATTTAAATTCCTATTAGTCTTTCTTTTTCTGCTATTTTTTTGATTGTTGGACAGCCACGGTAGCCTATAAAACTCGTAATGTCAAGTTGTCAAAGGTGTTAATCTATACCCAAGCCAAGTCGAGGATGTCCTGATGAGTTTTCCGGAAGTTGCAACAAACTATCAAATTATTCTGGCACGTGACGGCACGCTCGATTCATTGACTGTGAGTGTAGAATTGTATCCTAAGATGTTCGACGGTGACCGAAAGAAGCTTAAGAAACTTGAGGCAGATATTACTGAGAGTATCCGGGACAGGATAGTGGTAAGTCCAAAAATAGAGTTTCTTGTGCCTGGAAGCCTGCCGAGGACTGAAGGCGAAGCGGTTAGGGTTGTTGATTTGAGCACTGAGATTTGAGATGGTCAAAATGATAAATGTTTTTTCCGAAAAACGGCCCGGAAAGCTTGAGCAGATAACAGGTGCATTAGCGGATGTAAACGTCAATATAAAGGCTGTTAAGAGTTCCCCTGGTGAGGATTATGGAGGCGTGGTTTCCGTTTCTGGTTGACGAGGATTTTCGTGCATTCAAGCAGGTGGGCATCACAGTTTCTCTAAAGGATGTTTTAGCCGTTGGACGGGAAAGCAAGTCAGGAAGGTGTGTCACCTGACGATGTACGGTGAGAACCTCATCGATGTGATAGACAAAATAAGAGTAGAAACGAACCGTATAATGGTCGCAGTAGGCGCCGATGAGTGGAACATTACCGTCGGTAATCAGCCACATTCAGAAATAGCAGCTTTAGCTTTGTTCCTCGATTATTTGCAGCAGGGTAAAGAACTAAAAGCCAAATTTGGACATGCGAAACGTGAAATAGTGCTAAAGAGAGTAGGGAAAGAGATGAAAGATCAATGAAAAATAATTCTCTATTTCTCTTCTGATTCCTCGGATGCCTTTTGCAATGCCGTACGGCTGCCATCTCGTATGCTTTTGATAGCAAAGAACTGAGATTGACTTTAGCAACGTAAAAAGGAGCGTCCCCAAGTCTTTTAAGAATCGCGTTCTCCACCTCAGGAGGGGCAGGGTTAACGGAAAAGGAATCTAATGCTTCTCCTGCTTGCCAGAAAGAATCCAGGCATTTTTCCAATGGTCTGACTTCCTCTACGGTAATGGAAACCGCGGTTATCGCTTCGTATTCTTCTTCCGCAGTTAAAGCACGCTTTTCTCGAAGAGCATCAATAATCTCCTCCTTTGTCCGGCCACGGAGTTTGAAGATAAGAAACGGATCCTCGTCAAACCGCTCTGCTAAGAGATAGTAAACCGCAGCGATATGTTTGCATGGATTTGCCCAATCGGGGCATGAGCAATCAGTTTTGAGCTCTCCCTTTGATGTTGGAAAAAGAGCGACATTAGCATCTCTGAAAGCATCCTCGATATCGAGTGGCATCTCTCCAGAAAGCAATTTAGCTGCGAATATCGCCTTCGATGCCATTGCATCTGCTACGCTGTCCCATTCGGATTCAGAAATCGGGTTCAATTGAATTCTGACTTCGTATGGTTTTGCTCGTGTGCCCTGAACCTTAGCGGTAACCTCACCTTTCTGGACGTCAATTGTGATTACCTGCCCTTTACGTGCATAAGTGCGCCCTCGGGTTAGTCTTGCACCCATATTGAACGATTCGAGCACGTCAATCCAGCGTTTTGACCACCAGGTCTCGCCAATCGCGCCTCGTTTGCTCTTTGCAATTATGCCGTCTTTTACTTCTTTCAGTTTCGCGGGTTTCTAATATCCCCAGTAGCTGTCCCAGGTCATAGTTTGTTATATATTGGACCGTATATTATTTATATTTCAATCTTGAATTCACAGGAAAATATTCTGCTTAATTTTGTGGTGGAATTCAATATCTTCTCTCCTTTATCCTTTTTGAAACTTTACCGCGATAACTTTCTTCTTTTTCGAGTTTTATGATTGTTACGAGTTTTTGATTGTAAATCCTCTTATGCAATCTTGTTTTTTCAAGTTCGCCTGGCATTTTTGCTTTGTTTCGAGCAGACTAAGGATGGGGCGATTACTCGCCCCTCCTCGTCTCAGAACGGTACGTGAAAGTTTCCCTTCATACCGCTCAAGCGTTTCATAACCCTTTCTGTATCGGGCAGCAGTTAACTGCTTTTGTAATTCCTGTTTGCAGCCTGTTAACATATGTTGAATGTCTGTAAGTCTCTCGCCTTTTAAGGGCGTAATTGAACTACTTACATTCCCTGGTTTGCCTCCTTGCATACAATGAAACACCGCTCGACAAGTCAGCACCCTTTCGGGCTAGGGCAAATTTTGAACCCCTATACACCTCATTACAAGATGCCTTTCGCTTTTTGTCTATTCCTCTACCCTCTATGCCATCGTTTGCCCTTATGGGGTCCCTACCCGGCGATTCCGGGAGCATATAGGGCTTACCAAGTTCCGCACCACAGATACTTATTAACACCTTAGAAACCATCTTTGAGCCGGGAATCGTATGTCCAGCCCCTATAACGTCGTGCCAGCCATTATAGTCTGATTCCGTACCTTTTGGTCTAAGCGTGGCAGTCCGTTTTCGCTTATTATAAGTGACGACTCTTACAATGGTTCGCTTTACGCTCTTCATGGTGTTTTTTTTTAATCATTGCAGTTGATCCGAATCGGACTTATTGATTTTCCACGTTGTTCCGCTGGCTTACTACGTGGACGTTGCCATCCGCGCATTCCGCGGTAGGATTACCCCGAATGGCGGGGGTAGCCGGTTAGGCAATCGGTGATGCAACTTCTTGTCAACAAATAGCGTTCTTATCCTGGCAGTTAGTCCGAGCGGAGTTCTCAGATTTTACTACGTTGTCCTGCGAGCTTACCGTGCAAACGTTACCCCCGGCGTGTTCCGCAGTAGGATTACCCCGAATGGCGGGGGTAGCCGCAATGGCAATCTGCGATGCAGCTTCTTGTCGGCAGACCACAAGATCACACAGGTTTCCACGAGAGAACAATAATTTAAATCGGTTTTTAGTACTCTACTGGCGATTATATGGGATAGCATATCCCGCCCCCATTTCTTGTGTTAATCTCGTGGTTTTTAGCCGGGCTATAAAAAACGCTCCTAACAAACCTTTCGGAGTCTTTTCGACGGTAATAGAAATTCAACGATTTTCGAAAGGGTCTTTCGCATTTTTGGATAGGACTACCTCTGAATGTGCATTAGAACTAAATAATTGCATTTTAAATATGTGGGTAGGATGTTATCAGTGGTTGTTTGGTAATTCTGGGACTGTCTCTTTAGTCTTTTCAGCCGTTAGATACGTAACCGAATGCTTTTTAACGGATGTGTACGCACATCCAGAGACGATATTACATGGCTAAGATATTTTTTGGCTATTGATACCGCCCATTTTATCTCTTCTTCCGTTGGTCGCCTTGATACACGGCCAACAGGAACATACCTTATGATTCTGTACTTTATATTATCATCACAGCCCGATAGGAACTTAGCTATTCGCTCTATCTCGTCTTTATCTATAATGCCTGGAATAAAGACCGTTATCACTTCAAAGCTTAATTCACTCGCGTTTAGCAGCTTTATCGCATTCAAAACTCGCTGATTTGATTGCCCCGTATACCGCTCATGTACTTCCTGAGAATAAGCCTTCAGGTCTATATGAACCTCACCCAGGCTTGCATCTTCCATTCCTCTTATGAACTCGCTATCCAGAAGAAAACCATTGGTAGAGAGAATGGTTTTTGTGCCGCACAACGTAATAAACGCTAAAAGCTCTTCTTTGTATAATGTCGGTTCTCCACCGGCTAACATCACCTCTTCCACATCAAATTGTTTGAGTCTTGCTGCCAATCGCTCTGGGGTTATTTCCGTATATGTTCCATTATTAGGTGCAAAGCAAGCTTTACACTTGAAGTTACAGCCATAAAATTGGATAGTACACCTATGTTCAGACAACGATAGATAAGAGACTTTCATGTGCTTTTCTTGGTGTGCCGTACTTTAATACTAATGGTATCGAAGCCCCGCAATTTTAATATGACAAAAAAAAAGCGAAAGGATACAAATTGCTACAAGTACGACAGACATAGGTAAATCTTCATTTTTTTGCATAGAGGTCCCAATCCACATCCTTTAAGAGGTTCTCTTCCTACACGGAGTATTGTATCTCTCGTATTAATCATCTAATGGCCTTTCGGATTGCGCCGTTTCTGTCTACGTAAAGATTTTAGTTTATTTACTTTTCTACTTCTTCTAACAGTTTTGGTGTATGTTTCGTTTTTAGATGTAGCATTCCCATCCACGCACTGAAGTGCAAGGGCATCCACTAATGGCATAAATCATCAAAATACCGAAAATTTTATTTGCAGCACGAATTTATAGCGTAGATGTGGAAATTATTTATGACAAAGCGGTGGATAGAGATACGGAAAGCGGCAGATCCGGAGTTGCGGGATATTGTAAGTATGTGGAAGCGGAATATAAAAACGGCAAATACTGCTTATGATATAGTCACTTTATATCGCTATTTCAAAAATTATTTCCTCGTTGCTGCTTGTACCGATACAGGCAACAATACAGGCACGGACAGCGATATTATTGGTTTCGTGGCAGGAGCCGTGCGGGATGGTCATGGCCATATCTCAGGAATCGCCGTGGATAAAGAATTCAGAAGGAATGGCGTGGGTATGCAGTTGTTAAAAGCGGTGGATGCGACATTTCTCGCCGAGGGTTACGATAGAGTTACGCTTGAGGTAAGGATAAGCAATATGGAAGCAATAAAATTTTACGAGGATCATGGCTACAAAAGCTTATTCACCATAAAAGGATATTATGCAGATGGTGAGGATGCAATAGTGTATGAGGTGAAAAATGCAACACACAAAGCCCGGACGTAGCTTATGTTACTGATTCATCTCTAACGCACCTATCGGACAGATGTTCACGCATGCTTTACAGTTGTTACACTCTTCTTCTTTTATCTCTATCCATACACCCATCAAACTTATAGCCTCTGTGGGACACACCGTCACACACGCACCGCAATATGCACATCGGTATCTATCTATCTTAATCATCGTTTTTACTCTTCCTCCTTAAATATCTGCCCCTCAAATATGCTCACCTCGGTGTCTTCATCCAGCCATGCATCCTGCGGCAAGCCCGCTTTCCAGCATGATTCGCATAGAAACTCCTCTGGCGACCAATTATATTCTGTGGCAACCTGCGGGAGTAAAAGCCCTTGAAAAACTCCCTTTTTGACTATCAATCCATGCTTGCCTATTTCCACATGGTTAGGCAGGTCTTTTGGCTCTATTTTTAATAGCTGTGGCAATGAGAGTACCGTAAGTTCAATGGTTACATCCGCGAACTCGTCTTCCGTTACCGGTGGAAATCTCGGGTCGCTTACCGCAGCAGAAATCGCTGCATCTATAATCGCTTCTTTCAGCTTAAATACCTGGTAAGGATAGCCTATACAGCCTCGAAGATTTCCGTATTTATTCAACGTGACGAAAACACCCCTCTTTTCATCGAAACTTGCAGGTAAGCCCTTATTCGGTTTTATCTTCTCATTATCTCGTAAATATCTCTCTATTGCTTCTCTTGCAAGCTTTAATCCTTCTTTTCCTTCCTCTTCCGTCAGTCTGGACATAGCACACCATCCACTGCCATTTAATGCGAGTATCTACCTCTAAGTTATGCTAAAGTATGATAATTGTTCATCATTATAAATGTATCTTAGAAATAGAAGAAGATGTCGAAAGTGTGTATTCTACGGATAGAGGGAACAAACTGCGAACTCGAGACCTTCTATGCTTTTAAGAGGTTGGGTGCCGCGGCAGAGATTGTGCACCTGAAGCAATTGATAGGCGCGGTAAGTGAGCGAGAGAGGCGATATTTAAAGGATTATGATTTATTGGTGATACCCGGCGGGTTCTCATCGGGCGATTATATACGAGCAGGAGCGATATTCGCCGCGAGGCTAAGGGGGAGTTTAGGAAACGAGATAGATGATTTTATAGAGAATGGCAATCCGGTATTGGGCATATGCAATGGTTTTCAGGTATTAGTGGAAATGGGATTACTGCCAGGATTTAGCGATGATAAAACTAAGGATAAAGCAATACAGCAGGTTGCATTGACAACGAACGATTCCGCTCGTTTTGAATGCCGTCCCACACTTATAAAGCATGAGAATCGAGGTAACTGCATCTTCACGCGGGGAATCGAAAAGAGCAGCATCCTTAAAATCCCGTCTGCACATGCCGAGGGAAAGTTCTTCATTGCGGAGGAAAAGCGGGAGACGTATATACGGCTTCTTGAGGAGAACGACCAGATTGTATTCCGTTATGTTGATCCCGCGGGCAATTACGCTCCATACCCCTGGAACCCCAATGGCGCTTCATACAATATCGCCGGGATATGTAATCCTGAAGGGACTATATTGGGCTTGATGCCGCATCCCGAAAGGGCTTTTTATGCATCTCTCGATCACGAGTGGATGAGAGCGTCGAGGGAAGGGGGGCAAGAAGGAGGAGGAGATGGAAAAATGATTTTTGAGGCGGTTTTAGATTATCTTCGGAGTAGATGAGGTAATGTTTTTATGTAATACTCTTCCTTATAAGAAACAGATTCAATAAAGTAATAAAGGAGTGTGAGAAGTACTGGTGAGGAAGAGGCAGAAGGATAAGTGGAAAGCGAAAGGTTGGTATACGATATTAGCCCCGAAGATGTTTGGGGAGGTAAAGGCAGCGGATACAGTAGCCGACGAGCCATCTAAGTTAATAGGCAGGCGTGTAGAGATGACTTTAGGTGACATTACGGGCAAGATGATAAAGAATTCGAATTTGAAATTAGTGATGGAGATAGATGATGTAGATCAGACCACGGCTTATACAAAATTTGTAGGCCATAAGATGGATGGAGGTTATCTCCGGAGTTTAGCGAGGAAGGGGATTTCAAAGGTGGATTCAAACATCAATGTTGTGACAAAAGATGGTGAGACAATTCGTGTGAAATCGTCTTGTTTTACGTTAAAAAAGGCGAGTGCCGCTCAGGTGAAGCAAATACGGAAGATTGTGGATGATATAATTAGGGATAGAGCAAATAGCTTAGAATTAAGCAAATATGTACAGGAGATAATACTTGGAAAGTTATCGTCTGACATCTATAAAGTTGCGAAGAAGATATATCCGTTGAGGCGAGTCGAGGTAACCAAGACGGAACGCATAGGGGTAGTAACTCCCATGCAGAGGAAAGAGGCTGCAGAATAGTATGAAGATAAAATTTCTTGGTGGGTGCGACGAGATAGGGCGTTCTGCAATTTTGATAGATGATAAGATTGTTATGGATTATGGACTCAGACCATCTGACCCCCCTGCGGTCCCGGTGGGCAGTATAACGCCAAAGTCCGTGATTGTATCTCATGCGCATCTCGACCATTCGGGTATGGTTCCAAGTTTAACGCATGCCCATGGCAATTCCGCTCCCAACGTATATGTAACTTCAGTGACGGGCGATTTAGCGCGTCTTCTGAGTAGAGATACAATAAAAGTAGGCAAAGACCAGGGCTTTTCTTTCTTTAACGAAGAAGACATCATAAAAATGAGTGAAAATACACGTAATGTTGGTTATGGCGAGCGGATTGCTTTAAATAGTTCTGATTATGGTGCAGATTACGAGTTTGAATTGTTTAATGCAGGTCATATCCCCGGTAGTTCGTCTATTCATCTGAAAAACGAGAATGAGGCTATAAGTCTGCTTTACACCGGAGACATAAAAATGGGAGAGACACGATTAATGGAAACTGCTTCTGTTGAGGAATTCCCCTCTTCGGACATTTTGCTCGTAGAAAGTACATATTATGGGCGGGACCATCAAGACCGGAAGGAACAAGAGCGTGAGTTTGTAGATTCCATAAAAGAAACGCTGAATGCGGGCGGCACTGCTATTGTTCCCTGTTTCGCCGTTGGTAGGACGCAGGAGATAGTAATGATTCTACATTCGTATGGGCTTACACCTTATGTAGATGGAATGGGTTTGAGCGTTTTTCGTATGTTTAAGAATCATCCCCAGTTCTTAAAAGATGCAGAGGAGTTAAATAACGCATTTGGTGATGCGATGTTTGTAAGTGCGAGGAAGCGCAAAAAAGCAATTTCAGAACCGTCCGTAATTGTAACGACTGCGGGGATGCTCAACGGAGGACCCGTGCTATATTATCTGAAGAAGGTGCATGATGATCCAAAGAGTAAAGTGCTGCTCACTGGGTATCAGATAGAGGGCACGAATGGACGGAGATTAGTAGAGGAAGGATGTGTGGAGACAAACGGAGAGGTAGTGAAAGTAAATACGGGTGTGGAGCAATATGACTTCTCCGCGCACGCGGGTGACAGAGAGCTGAAAGAATTGGTGTCACGATTTTGTGGAAACGGAACGGAGGTTGTATTCCCAGTGCATGGAGAACATACAGAGGAATTCGCAGCCTGGATTAATGATAATTTCGAATGCGATGCAATCTCGCCAAAGATAGGGGAAGAATTTATAATCGAGTAGAATAAAAACCTTTCATTCAAAAAGAAAGCTTTATCAAAGAACTATTGTATTTTAAATACAACAAATAAACTAAGGATATTATTGCGCCGGTAGTGTAGTGGTATCACAGAGGCTTGCCAACCGACCTTTCATTCGTCAAAATGATGAGCCGGTGACGAAAGGAAGTGCAAAGAGAGCGGGCAAAAAGCCTCTAACTCGGGTTCGAGTCCCGGTCGGCGCATGATGTAGGAGATAAAAGAGAAAAAATAAAATAAATCCTGCTATCTATTTGACTACGGCTTCCATAGTTGTATCCATCACCGTATCGAATTTTATCTTCTTATCCCAGCCCGCCTTCTCAAATATGTTCATGAACCCGACACCAACGATTTTCGGATTCTTACCTGTGGATATTTCCTCAATCAGACTGTTCACATCTTCGGGTGTACATCCAAACTTTGGCATTGCTAATCCACCAAGCACGACAACCGCATCCGCACCATTCGGATCGCCTTTCTCGTCAACAGCGCTATATCCGACTCCTTTTATCTCCTTTATCTGCCTCGCTTCACTTGCAACCGCTTTCGGTACGTATAACATCTCAAAACCTCTGTCTCTCACCGTGTACGCAAGCAGTTCTATAAATGGCGTACATACCGCTACCGAGCCGGTGAAGACCACTTTAGAGCCGTCTTTTACCTCAGCCACGAGTCCTCTAAATGTTCCCGTAAAACCAACTATTCCACTCTTCTTTTCCATCTTTTCCTCTTCACCCCTAACTTTAACTACCTGTTGTATTGAGTGAAGATTATTAAACACATAAAAACATTTTGTTTTATTATTCAGAATAGGGAAGGAAAGATGCAGAAAATAGTAGAAGTCTTTGATACGACGCTGCGAGATGGGGAACAAACGCCGGGGATTGCGTTTACGCGAGAGCAGAAGAGAACGATAGCAAAGCAGTTGGACCGATTGGGAGTGGATATAATAGAAGCCGGCTTTCCTATTAGCTCGACACGGGATAGTGAAGCAGTGAAGCTTATTTGTGAGATGGGGCTCTCATCGAAGATATGTGGCTTGGCAAGGCTATTAACAAAGGATATAGATGCTTGTATAGATTGCGGCGTTGATATGATACATATATTTGCACCCACATCGGAGATTCAGCGCGAACACACGACAAAGATGAGCGAGGACGAGGTAAAAGAGCAGGCATATCAGATGGCGCACTATGTCAAGGACAAAGGCTTTTTGTGTATGTTCTCTGCGATGGATGCGACCCGAACGAGGTTGGATTATCTGATAGAACTCTATAAAACGGCGGAAGAGGGCGGGGCGGACATCTTGAATGTTCCTGATACGGTGGGTGTGACGGAACCGTTTGCAATGTACGAATTGGTGGGTGCGATATACCAAGCGGTGAAGACGCCGATTAGCGTACATTGCCATAACGATTTCGGACTTGCGGTTGCGAACAGCCTGGCTGCGGTCAAGGCAGGCGCAAAAGAGGTACAGGTAGCGGTGAATGGTCTGGGCGAACGAGCAGGAAACGCTGATCTTGCAGAGACTGTGATGGGTTTAAACTCGATATACAGGCTGAAAACGAATATAAAGACCACATTTTTGTTCGAGACCGCGAAGCTTGTTGAACGTTTCTCGGGTATTCAAATACCAATAACACGGCCCATTGTAGGTGAAAACGCATTCGCTCATGAATCTGGAATACATGCACATGGCGTAATAGAAAAGAGTGATACTTTTGAGCCAGGGATAATGACGCCGGAGATGGTGGGGCACCGGAGACGAATTGTACTGGGGACGCATACGGGAAAACACTCGGTAGAGAAGAAATTATCGGAAATTGGCGTGTCGCCGACTAAAGAGCAACTGGAGGAGATACTTGAGCGTGTAAAGGAGCTTGCGGCAAGCGGTAAAAAAGTCACCGATGATGACATGTTCACGATAACAGAGGTAGTAACCGGCGAAGTATCGAGGCAGGAGCGAGTGGTAACGCTAAAGGAGCTATCTGTGATGACCGGTAACAATTTGATACCCACGGCATCGTTGAAAGCTATAGTACGAGGAAAAGAATGTACGAGTGCACAGATGGGGATTGGGCCCGTGGATGCGGTAATACATGCGGTTCAAGAGATAATAAAGGATGAAATAGGCGGCGACGTTAAGTTGAAGGATTTCAGGATAGAGGCGATAACCGGCGGTTCGGATGCACTTGCAGAGGTGATTGTGGGTGTAGAGAAAGGTGATAGGATTGTAACGGCACGTGGCGTACGCGAAGACATCGTAATGGCTTCGGTAGAGGCGTTTATCAATGCGGTGAACAGGTTGATGCAAGAATGAATGCACAAATCATCTTCGATTATTTTCTTTGTCTGTCCTTGCTTAAATTATAGGCTAAAACTATGGGGATACTCAGCATGCTAATAAATAAGTTTACGTTTAATTCACCTGTCCGGGTAAATGTAGCAAAAACCATACTACTCGCAAAAATCGCGGTTAAAGTGACAGCAGAAATTAAATAGGAAATGATTTTTTCACGAAATGAAAAGTCATCAAAGTCCCTGAAGCCTCCCGGATTCTTACACAATTCATAACGGCTATGATAAATCCTTTTAATTGCGTCCATGGCAATTAGACTTAGCCAGGTACAACCGACAAAAGTTAATAATATAAGCGGTACTTCATAATGGTAGTGAGTAAAAAAAACAAGAGCAAAAATATAAATGGGTATTAATGATCGTCGCAAATACTTCTCAAATGTACTCATTCCTTTTGACATACCGAATTTTCTTATCAATTGATACCAAAATTCTGCTTTAAACGCCTCTAAGAATTCTTTCTGTTTCATATATACTTTCCTCATCGCAGGTACTACGTGATTTAAAGAACAACAAATTTCGTTTATTTAATAAAGCTTTTCTTTTTTCGATGCTCCCTCAGAAATACACATTCATTCGTCCGACATACGCTTCCAAGCCATCAGTTGTAATCAATCCGGGCACACCTTGTAGCCTCGTTTTTATCGTTACAATTAATGTTTTTGCTGGATCACTGCTCATATCACCGATATGAAAAGCAAGGAACATATCGTTATTTAAATATAACACATAATTATTTAAGCACCGAAATTACACATAACAAAGAGGTGCGGGGGAAGATGGATAAGGACAATTTACTTTCTATTGCAGTTCTCGGTGTCGTCTTGATAGCGGTTATTTTAGCTGCCGGGCAGTTTGTTGGAGACGAGACTAAAAGCGTGGTAAGTGTTAGCGGTACAGCTACCGTCTCAGTAATGCCAGATAAAGCGGACATTTTTGTGAAGATAGAGACTTTAGAACCAACTGCTGCGGATGCGCAACAAAAAAACGCAGCGATTACTAATAGTGTTATAGCAGCCTTGGAAGAAGCAGGAGTTAAGGAAGACGATATTGAGACCAGCAGCTACCGGTTATACCCAAAGCAAAAATGGGATAAAGATAGAGAAACGTATGAGACCGTGGGTTATGAAGTCCGGCATATTTTAAAGGTGGAGGCGTTAAAGGTAAAAGAAGTAGGTGATTTAGTGGATACCGCGGTTGAAGCAGGTGCTAATGGCGTGGATAGAGTTAGTTTTAGCTTGACAAAAGAGCTGCATAAAGAAGTAACGGGGCAAGCATTGGATAAGGCGTCTTTAGATGCACAGAATAAGGCAGAATCGGTTAGTGAAAGTTTAGGCGTGAGACTGGGTAAAATATGCAGGGTAAGCGAGTCAAATTTCTTTTACGAGGAATATGATTATTATCCAAGAGCTGAGGAAATAGAGGTGGCATCTTTCCGGGAGGAAGAGGCTACACAGATATCGCCGGGAGAAGTAGAAGTTAGGGCTAATATTGCAGTAGAGTATGAGATAAAATAGTGGGTATAGCAAACCACACGATCACACGGATTTTCACGTGATAACAATCATAGGGTTGGATTTTAAGATTCTGTTGGCTATTTTAGTCCAGACAAATCTCAATTTCTTGTCGTATAGAACGTATAACCACCGTTTATTCTTTATGCATGCTGGTTTTGTCAGGGTATCGGATTTTTGTGACCATAGAAACTGTCCCACAATTGATTTTGACCGCGAAAAAGTCGCTTTTTGGGAGATTTAAAGCCCTATTTGTCTCTTTTTTCCGCTATTTTTGGATTGTTGGACAGCTTCTTTAAAAATTAAAAAAGTTATATCTCGAACAAAGTTCGAGTCTGCAAAAAAAAGGATGCCTCGGAATTTATTCCGATGGTGGAGAGGTTGGGGCTTCATATATAATGAACCAACATAAGATTGGACCATGAAGTACACAATAATCCTTGAAAAAGAAGAGGAAGGTGGATATTCCGCCCAATGCCTTGAATTACCGGGTGAGATTAACCAGGGTGAATCAAAGGAAGAAGCCCTTAATAATATAAGAGAAGCGATTGAAGCAGTGTTAGAAGTGCTTAATCAGGAAGCATAAGAGTTGCACGAAGAAGTCGAAATTTCTGCGTTGGAAGTAAGTGTCTAAAAAACTGCCTGTGGTTTCCGGAAAAGAAAGTGTCAAAGCACTCGTGAAATTAGACTTTACCGCTAGATTGGGGAAAGGGGACCATGTATTGCTGCAAAAGAATCACAGAGTATTTTCTGTCCCACTACATAATAACACTTAAGAAATGAACATTGAGAAAAGTACTAAGACAAGCAGGAATATCTGTAGAAAAATTTAATGAGTGTGCCGAGCAAAATTCATAATATCCAGTTTGGTGAAAATCCAACCTGAGGAAGGGTTAGCCACCACCTCAGAACAGAACCTTGCATCCTGTCTGGTAACAGGCTGTGGTGAAGCCAGGGGAATGGGATACTGGGCCGTAACGCAAGTGAAGGGATTGAGCCCCGAAATATTTTTTGTCCCGGAGGCCGACGTTGTCGTTTTGACGGAAGGCAGTACTCTCATCGCCAATAGTCTTATTGGGACATGGCAAGGCGATGCGAGCCCGGCGGGGTCTGAGACCGTGGCACGGTATCAAACGGATATTATGGGAACTCGGGAGACCCAGAGTGTTCTCCTTACTGGAGTATGTGCTGTCAAGCATATAAACGGTAAGATAGCACAGACGACACACTGGGAGTCGGACCAGTTCATAGTACCGGTGAAGCAGGGTAATGCCTGTAGAGGGAAGGGACTGGCAGGAGCGCGATGGACCGGCAGGGACACCTCCATACTCAGAGATGGGCTTGCGAAGCATTTTGATCAAACTTTTCAAAAGTTTGAGGTGTCAACAAAACTGTGGTTCTTAACTCTACGAGAACGTAGAGGCTGTACTCCTGAAGAGCCGGATGAGGGAAAACTTCAAGTCCGGTTCTGTGAGGGGGCTCATAGCAACCTTGGGGCTATTACCTCAAAAAAGGTGTGCTATGGCCTCTACTCGACACTGCGAAAGGTCATTTACTTGTCCTCGGGCTTAAAAACGGTATTGCGAAGGGTTTAT
>JAPWVK010000085.1 GCA_029241965.1 Candidatus Methanophagales archaeon | reverse complement strand
GCAAGCACAACTACTGCCACCACAATCACACCAATAATGACCAACTTTTCTACCTTCTTTTCTGCGCTTTTCATATCTACCTCTCCACCACTTCAATGTTAAATCTTTTTAATTAGATATATATATGCTTTTCGATTTTTTGCGGCTTCATCCCAAAAGTAGGGAAAGTTCAATACGTAGAATTCTTTTTACGCAAACGTTCTCAACAGGTGGGATTTTACATAGGAAATGTAAGACATTTAAATTTATGGTTGCAACATTTCAGTATGGGAAAGCCAAAGAGAAGAGTTTCTCCGCGTGCAGCCAACCACGTGAACAGGGATCTGGATCGGCTTACTATCCTATGCATAATTAGTGTGGTAACAGCAGCAAATGCTCCATGGAAACACAACTCATTCGGGCGGCCTTGCTGGGACCCAAAAGTCGTCACTGCCGGTCTTTTTTCATGAAGATATTCCTTGGACGGACCTATGATACGATAGAAGCCTACCTCAAATCCAACCCATTCGTAGCGCAGCATCTTGATGTCGAAGAACTGCAGGGGCATAGTGTCATAGCGAGAGGAACGTCGAACTTGCCGAAGCCGCGGGGCTTGGAATAGGCGAGTACGGCCTGGAAGTGAACGAATACCTTCAGACTTCTGACCCGGACATTTATGCGGGTGGCGACCTGATAGAGTATGAACATTTGATCACCAAAAAACCTATACCTGGACAGATAAGACCAAATGCAGTTATAGGAGGGCGGATAATAGCAAAAAACGCGCTGGGCTATAAAATAAAATTCCCAAAGTTGCTGAACTGTTTCGCAACGAAGTTGTTCGATAAGTCAATTGCGTCGGTTGGTGTAACAGAAGCGATAGCGAGAGAGGAAGGTTTTGATATTTTAGTTACAAAGCAAGCAGCGAAGAGCAAGTACGTGATGATGGAAGGTATACCGTTAAGTTAATCTTTGATCGGGATACAAAAAGGGTAATCGGAGCACAGATAATCGCGGATGACGAACGTTCCGTCAGATATATAGACGTGATTACACTTGCTATAAGGAACGGCTGGACGGCTTTGGATTTGATAACGCTGAGATGTGCGGCTCAGCCAGAGCTATCACCGGAACCAAGTGCAGAGCCAATAACAGTAGCAGCAGAGGGCGCATTTAAAGAGCTATATCCACTCCCCGTGTAGAGAAGGAGGGGGTTTCCAGCCTCCGTCCCTTCATCAAACTGCACGTACGGATTTTCTGTACACGACGTTAGCATTGCCCTATTATAAGGAGTGAGAGCACCTACTCTAGCCCTCAACTACCTCCACAGGCTATTTCATTACTCAATTCATTCAGGTAATCCGCTTAGCGTCTTTTTCTTGAATCTACAACTCCAAGCACTTACTTGAATCGAGCAACTATATCACCCATTGACCGATTTCGCAGAAGGGAATTGCAGACAGGGTAAAACTTTCACAACCATCCGTGGTGGTGCGGTTAAAGCGGCTGAAGGAAGACGGGTTCGTCGAAGAACTCGTGGGAATAAAACTCAGTAAAATGGGGCTTTGCATTGCTAAGGTAGATATTACGGCGAGAAACCCTGCGGTGATGGTATTACAAAGAAAACAAGTGCCTGGGGTGCCCGGCAAGAGGGCTGTATCGGGGTAAAATCTGGTGACTTTCATATTAAATTTTTTTTAGGCATCTTCCAAATCTTCGTGGGTTTTTAACGCCTCTTCTACCGCTTCCCTAATCAAATACCCGGCCCTATGCAGAATCGTATCGCCAATCTCGCGGTCTCTTTCCATGCTCGCGGTACAGGGATACGAATGATGAGATTCGCTGATACGCTCGTAAAGTTCCCGTTTGTCTTCAACCTCTACGCCTTCTAATTGCTTTGCCACGAACCATGTACTCCCACAAGGTGCGCTTCTCAGCACTTCTACATGAACAATACGCCCTCTTCTGTCTACTTCCACACGCACTTCGGGTCTTCCAATCCCAAACTCTTCTGCAAACCTTCGAATTAAGGGCTTGTCATCCTGCGGCTGCAAATCACAAAACGGCTTTGGAAAGGCTACCTCTATCCCTTCTCTATTGCAGAGCTCTTCAACTTGCGGTCTTGCAATCATGGCAGCACTTTCTTGTGGTACAATCATCCCCTTAATCCCCGCACCTTTCAAAATAAGCGGAAGTTCGAGCAGAAGGTCATTGTGAATCTCTGATACAATCGCTATGTCAGCATTCGGGAACTCGTTCGGTAAATATTCAGCCGCGGAATCTTCTATAAATGCCGGAAGCAGAGAAGGTTCGGGAAGCTTAAAGAATCCTTTTATACGATCTGCAAATCCATATTTAGCCTCTTTACAGTGCGTACAGGCATCCGCACAGGATATGCAGAACGTTGAGTAGTTTATGAGGTTTCCAATGACTCGTTCACCGAACTCGCCGCTGTATATCACTATCAGGTCCATTTTATCTCTCAGTTATAAGTACGTATCCAGAAATCAGCAAAGCGTTCATCGGAATCCGCACACTCGATATACTCCTCTACGATTTGCCCAATCCTCTGAACCACCACATCCAACTCATCAAATTCGCCTACTACTTGTGCAAGTCGCGGATGCCGCCCGAGTTTGCCACCCACAAGTAGTCGCACGCCTAAGTCTAAGAGAACAATACTGCCATTCGGACAGATTTCACGGCATTTAACACAGCCTTGGCATTTATTACGGTCAAATAACGGCGGGGCATTCATTACTGTAATTGCAGTATCAGGGCACACGTCACGACATGCGCCGCAGACCGTGCAGGTATCGGTATTTACCGCGGGGCTAACATAGCCGACAATCCCAAAGTCCGCTATCTGCGGCCGGGAGCAGCAGTTCGGACAGCCCGATACGGAAATACGAATCTTGTGGTGATATAAAATTTTATTACCGCTTACGCGCATCCGGAGCCGTTTTGATATGTCCGCATCTTCGGCCCATTTAAGGAGCGCACGTTTCCATTTCGCGGTCGGTATCAGCACGTTCGGGCAGTTGCTCAACTCGTTATGGCATGTCTCAATGATGAGCATTCCCGTGGCTCTGGTGTTTTCCTGCGGCATTATACTACTCAATTAGCTATGGTGCACTCCTGGATTATATTTCTCCCTCTTATTTACATTTTACTCTCGTAAAACACCCCGACCTCCTGGTTATTCTCTCCAAACGTATCCAACAGTTCTTTCATCACCTCACCCCGCGACTTCCCCTTCTTTTCCTGTTCCTTTATGAATAGATAAGCAGCAAATAACGCAGAAGGACTTATCTCCGATGCAAAAGTACCAAAACCCTGATTCCAGACGAACAACGAAAATAGTTCGTCCAGTTCGGCAACCGAGACACCGGCAGAATATGCCTTTACCAGTTCCCGAAAAGCTTGACGAAGACGACCGGCACCCACAGCATTCGCAAGTGAGAGCAGGTATTTTGTCTTAATATCTATGGCGGGATTCTCTTTTTTTCATGTAAGCTGCCAGAACTGTGCTGCTATCTTACCCAGTGCTTTATCGGTTTTACCGTAATTGGCAAGCGCTGCCGGGTGTAGTGTCTTACCAGCGGTTGGTTCTTTACTAGCAGTCCGGAAAAAATACGCGCGGTATTCGTTATCCGAAACTTTATCGGTCATATGCTCAAAGCCGAGGTCATCCAGCGTGGAATACAACGGAATCGGATCGAAACTCTGCACCACACACAACCCTTCACCAACAGCGACTTTTTCTGCTCTTTTTAGTACGACCGGCAGGAAATCGCCTGCCTCTCCTCTACCATCTAACACATCAAACGATTCTTTTTTTATTTCCCAATCTTCTGTCATGATTATACCTCTTTACACATTCCAACAATTTTCCTTTTACGGATTAATTTAGAATACCTTGTTATGGATACAAAAAACGTCCCCTAAAGAAGTTAGGTCTTTACGGCTAAAATAATTTTAAAAAGGGTCATTTGACCCCACCTTCTCTTTACTTATGCACTCAGCATCTGCTTAAGGTCCTCTTCCGGGTTGCCGGTCAGGTGCAAATCATACTGTTCTGTTAACACCGCTAAAATATCGTCATTCACCCACGCGGGAGGCACGGGACCCAGATATATACCTTTGACGCCAAGCGAAAGCAGACTCCAGAGTATAGCTACTGCTTTTTGCTCCATCCAGCTCAAGACTATTGTAAGTGGTAGTTCATTTAGTCCTATGCAAAAGAGCTCGGCAAGGGCGGCAGCAACGTCAATGGCATCTATCGCATCGTTACACTGACCAATATCAATAAGTCTTGGAATGCCTTCTATTTCGCCCAAATCCAAACCCGGTTTTTCTTTAAGTTCGGGCAACGATTTCGCTTTCTCTATCACCGCTGTGCGATCGTATCCCGCTATATGTTTCACATTGCTAAGGTAGATATTACTGCGAACAACCCGGCGAAGATAATCAACACGTTCAAAGACTGCCTGTTCTTTCTAAACGCGCTTATTACAAGCGGAAAAACAAATATGTGCTTGCTATTTGTGTGCGAGAATGTGGCAACTCTGGAAGCTATTGTGAATTTCCATTTGCGTGTACACCCGGAAGTGCAATCTATTGATTTTAATATCGTTATATCGTCAGCAAAGGATGTGGTTATGCCCGTAACGATGAATAGAGGGCAATTCCAGCGAAGCCCGTGCGGTGTGGATATTGAGCCAGGTCATTGTCCCCGTTATAGGGAAAACAAGTGCCTGGGCTGCCCGGCAATAGGGCATTATCGGGGTAAAATATGGTGACTGCCATATCGATCGCTTTAATTGCTGAATCTTTTAAAATAAGCAGGAGATAATCTGGTTAGCGCAATACTTATTGTTTTAAATCACCATGCAACCCCTCTTTCATACAACACCATCTGGTAGAGTCATCACGGAATATTACCCTTCCTTCACAATTTAGTGGGAGTTTGTCTGCAACTATCATTTGCTTGTTATACGAAAGAAAATACCGAAAAATTTAAATGCTTATGGGTATGAAGTAAGAGTGGATAAAAATGGGGACAAAAGTGAATTTGATAAGTGGAAGAACGACTGTTCAAGGTCGGAATTTAGACAGTAAGATGTCTGAGGAGTACTTTGAAGAAGTGGCACGATGTGATATGAACAAAGCGGATATGGAGAAACTGGGTGTGGCTGCTGAGGAGTCGGTGAAGGTAAAAACGAGTTATGGCGAAGTGATAGTGAAAGCGAAGGAAGCTGCGGGAACTCCGGAAGGGATAGCTTTTATACCTATGGGTCCATGGGCAAATGCTCTTGTCAGTGGAGATACACACGGTGCGGGTATGCCCTCGTATAAGGGCATAGATGCGGAGATAGAGAAGACGGGCGATAAAGTTCTGCCGGTGAAGGAATTGATGCAGACGTATATGTGATAGGAGGAAAAAAGGAAAAATGGTAGAAGTTACGGATGTTGTTTGCTCTTTGTGTGGCTGTGTATGCGACGATATCACTGTAGAAGTAGAGGATAATAAAGTGACGAAGGTGAAGAAGGGGGCATGTTCTGTGGGGAAGAGCAAGTTAATGGGACACAACAGGATAAAGAGCCCGGCGATAAGAGTAAATGGCGAGCTTAAGGACTGCTCTTACGATGAAGCGATAAAGAAGGCGGCGGAGATATTAGCGGCATCGCGGAGACCGCTCTTATATGGCTGGAGTTCGACGGTTTGCGAAGCAGATAAAGTAGGAGTAGAGCTTGCAGAGGAGATAGGTGCCGTTATAGATAATACGGCTTCGGTCTGTCACGGACCGTCAGTGCTGGCGATTCAGGATGTTGGGCTGCCCTCTTGTACGCTTGGAGAAGTGAAGAACCGTGCAGACCTCATTATATACTGGGGTGCGAATCCTGCAGAGGCGCATGCTAACCATATGAAGCGGTACTCGTATGTCTCAAAAGGGTTCTGGACAGAAGAGGGCAAAAAGGCGAAGAAACTTGTCATTGTTGATGTACGGGCGACAAAGACGTCGAAGATGGCGGACGTGTTCTTGCAATTAGAGCAAGGCAAAGATTACCTAGTGTTCTCTGCGTTAAGGGCTATTCTATATGGACATGCAGATGTAGTGCCGGACGAGGTAGGCGGCGTGTCGAAGAAAGACCTGTTAGAGACAGTAGAGATGATGAAAGCAGCAAAGTTCGGGATGACATTCTTCGGGATGGGTGTTACGCACACTGGAGCAAGGCACAACAACATCGTGAATGCAATTCAGATGACGCGAGCAGCGCATACACACACCAAGTTCAGTATAATGCCAATGCGAGGGCATTACAACGTAGCAGGAATCAATCAGGTCTGCACGTGGGAAACCGGTTTTCCATTTGCCGTTGACTTAACCAGAGGTTATGCGTGGTACAACCCAGGTGAGCTATCGGCTACTGACCTCTTAATCAGGCAAGAGTGTGATGCAGCGTTGGTAATCGCTTCGGACCCAGGCGCGCATTTCCCGGGTGAGTCAATAAAGCACCTCGCTAAGATTCCGGTCATCCAGATAGATCCATTCCCGAATCCAACGACCGAATTTGCAGATGTCGTCTTTCCGGTTGCGGTAAGTGGTGTGGAAGCAGAAGGTAACGTCTATCGGATGGATAATATACCAATAAGGCTGCGTAAGTTAATAGATTCCGACTACCCGCCGGATGAGGAGATACTGAAGCGGATACTGGACGAAGTGCGAGCGATAAAAGAAAAGGAGGAAAAGTAAAATGGCAGAAGTATTAATAAAGAACGGAGTGGTTTATGACCCGCTAAATGGTGTGAAGGGCGAGAAGAAGGACATTTGCATTCGTGACGGTAAAGTAGTTGAATCGGTAAAGAATCCGAAGGTGATAGACGCGGAGGGCAGAGTGGTAATGCCCGGCGGTGTGGACATCCATTCTCACATTGCTGGCGGTAAAGTGAATTCGGGTAGGCTCTTCAGACCAGAAGACGGAAGGAAGGGCGTAGAGGCGAAGACGAAAGTTTGCAGGATGCAATCCGGTTATTCGGTGCCGAATACGTTCGCTACGGGCTATCGGTATGCGAGGATGGGCTATACATTCGTGATGGAAGCGGCAATGCCACCCCTTGCAGCGAGACACACGCATGAAGAATTAGTAGACATTCCGATACTGGATAATGCTGCATTACCGCTCCTTGACAACAACTGGATGACGATGGAGTATGTGAAGAGCGGGGATATGGACCTGCTTGCAGCATATATGGCGTGGATGATAAAAGCAACAAAGGGATTCGGTGTGAAAATAGTGAATCCCGGTGGAACGGAGATGTGGGGCTGGGGAAAGAACTGCAGTTTGAATGATAGCGTGCCTACGTTCGATGTTACACCGGCAGAGATAATAAAGGGCTTAGCAGAAGCAAATGAGAAGTTCGAGATGCCGCATTCCATTCACGTGCATACGAACATGCTCGGTCATCCGGGGAACTTCGAAATAACAAAGGAAACTTATGATCTCGTGAAAGGGATAAAACCAGAGAAAGACAGGCAGGTTATGCACACCACACATACACAGTTCCATTCTTACGGCGGTACGAACTGGGGTGATTTCGAGTCGAAGGCGGATGTGATTGCGGATTATATAAACCAAAACGACCATGCTACCATAGACCTCGGCTCGATAATCCTGGGCGACACAACGACAATGACCGCAGACGGACCGATGGAATACAGTTTGTACCAGATAACGGGCCGGAAATGGACGAATCACGATGTCGAGCTTGAGACGGGTTCAGGAATAACACCGTTTTTGTACTCCGGTAAATCGCCTGTAAATACCATTCAATGGGCAATAGGACAGGAATTGGCACTGCTGGTTAAAGACCCGTGGAAATTGGCACTCACAACCGACCATCCAAATGCAGGTCCGTTCATCGGGTATCCGATTATCATTTCGATGTTGATGAGCAAAAAGAGACGGGATGAGTCTGCGGAGGATATGCACAAGGTAATATACGACCGAGCGGAATATTGTTCAATAGACCGTGAATACGACTTATATGAGATAGCGATAATAACAAGAGGTATGGCTGCGAAGGCGTTGGGATTGCACGAGCACGGCAAGGGACATCTTGGCGTTGGTGCTGACGGTGACGTTGCGATCTATGACATGTCGCCAGAGGAGCGAGATGCCGGTAAGATACAGAAAGCGTTCTTGAATACGAAATACACGATAAAAGGCGGACAAATAGTGGTAAAGGACGGCGAAGTGGTAGCGACACCAGATGGGAAGACGTATTTCGTAACGCCGGAATGTGACGATACGCTGACAGATGAGATGATGGTCAAGTTGAAGGATAAGTTCGATCGTTACTACACGGTGACATACAATAATTATGCAGTGCAGGACGCTTACGTACCGAATCCATACGAGATAAAAGCGCCCTGGAGGAGCTAATAGAGGAAGGAGGAAAGAAAAAATGCAGACGATAAAATTGAAAATAAAGGATAATGTTACGAGCGGAGTGGCGAAGATACCTGTTGAGGTGGATTCTTTGACTCCGGATAACCTTGTCGGAAAGAACGAAGCGGAGATAAAAGCGGTGAAGGTCTGGTGGGGCAACAAGGAAGAGAATACGGGCGACCTGTTCGATGTGAGCGTGGATGGAAGTGCCGGTAGTGCAGACGAGGTGAAGATCGTACTGGATGGCGATTTGTCGCGTGTGAAGCGGATAGGCGATGGTATGACCGCAGGCGAGATAGAAGCTAATGGTGACGTGGACATGCACTGCGGTGCGATGATGAGCGGTGGCAAAATAACGGTGAAGGGCAATGCCGATTGCTGGGCTGGTCGTGAAATGAAAGGTGGAGAACTGGTGATAGATGGAGATGCTGGTGCTAACCTTTGTGCGATGTACCGGGGCGAGATGACGGGTATGACAGGCGGTAAAGTGACGGTTGGCGGCAATGCCGATGAGTGTGTCGGGCAGTACATGGCTGGTGGCGAGATAGTGATAAAAGGGAATGCGAGAATGCTTGCGGGATTGAACATGCACGGCGGTAAAATAGTGATAGAAGGTGACGCGGTGATGCCGGGTGCGGATATGACGAGTGGCGAGCTAACGGTGAAGGGTACAGTACGGGATATGATGCCTTCGTTTAAGTTGGAGGGTACGGAATCAATAGACGGTGCGGAATACAAGAAATACAGCGGCGATCTCGCAATGACTGCGAGGAAGGCTAAAGGAACATTGTACGTGAGGTGATTTTTTCACCTCTTTTTTATTTTTTACCATGAGATTACACGGATTTTCACGAGAAACCTTTTCTTAGAAAGAAAAGCTTTACCAACAACTTTTTTACCTTCGGTAAAAACATTGACTAAAAACCTTCTCGTTGTTTTTCTTTTAGAACAGGTTTTCTTTTTGTAAAAGAAAAAGTGTGTCATCAAGATGATTGAAGAGCTCCCAGAGGACATAACCGTTTCTGATATTATTGCTGAGTTGCATTTCAGGCAAAATGTTGATGAAGGCTTGAAGGAACTCGATGAAGGAAAGGGCATCAGCCATGAAGAAGCCAAAAAACGGTTGAACCGATGGCTAAAATAAAATGGTCGCCGAAGCGATTAATGAACTTGGCAGAATCTGTGATTACATAGGCGAAAACTCAGAAGGTTTTATATACTTTTTCAAAACAAGATAATTAAGTGAGAGATGAATAAATGGGAACTGGATGAGATGATGTCGAAAATGATTGGAGAAGGTTTTGAAAAAGGTGGGGATTCGTCCAGAAGGATGTATATACGAAGTACTTCGGATATACTACCAAAATGGAAGGGTATACGAAATTCGTATATACTCCTAAATTGAAAGGATAAGCGAAATTAAGTTCAGCTATACCACGTTATCAGACATTTAACGAAGCTATCATAAAATGATGAAAGGGAAGGAAGATGTTTAAAATAAAATGGGATGAGAAGATTAACGGGATTTTGCTTACTGATAAAACTAATGATGAGGTAATAAACCCACCAAGACCTGTGTTTTACGAAGAATTAGATTTACTTGGATTCAATAAATACATGGAATATCCCAAAGTTCGATCTCCACTTTTATGGGCAAATTGGCAGAAGGTATTTTTATGAGGGGGAATTGCTTGCTGAAGCAAAAGGTGGCAATATTTTTGAGGAACCTGAGATTATTATCAATGATGGAGGTAAGAATCTAATATTAGAGCCTGTAGATGTAGGTTTAATGGTAGCAAAAAATGAAGAAGTATTATTTACTTTGGAAAATGAAGCAATGGATTTTGTGGAGCATACTTATAAAATTTATAAGAATAAAGTTGACTGTTTTTCAGTTGCTTTTAGTGGTGGAAAGGATTCTCAGGTGGTTTTAGATATAGTAAGTAGAATTATACCACCTGATGAATATTTGGTTATTTTTACAGATACAACGATGGAACTTCCTTGTACCTACGAGGCAGTAGAAAAGAGTAAAGAAACCTATCAAAAACTTTATCCTGGTTTAAGGTTCTGCACAGCAAAACACGAGGAAGAAGCGATTGAACTATGGAAGAAATTTGGACCTCCAAGCAGAATTCATCGTTGGTGCGGCTCAGTGTGTAAAACCGCTCCCTTCGTAAGACTTGTAAAAGAAATACATAAAGGAAGCAATCAACCTGAAATATTGGTGTTTGATGGGGTGAGGGCTGAGGAAAGTAGCAGAAGAAATGAATATAAGAGAATTGCTAAGTCTGTTAAACATTTAGTTCAAATTAATGCTGAAGTTATAAAAAATTGGAAAACTCCTGAAGTATTTTTATATCTATTTTTAAGAAATATAGAAATAAACAAAGCCTATAGATATGGTTTAAAGAGAGTTGGTTGTAGTATTTGTCCTTTTGCTTCTAACTGGTCTGAATTTATTATAAACAAAATCTTTCCTGACTTAGCTAAAGAATATATAAATGTCATAAAAGAACATGTTGAATTATTAGGCATAAAAAAAGAAGAGAAGATAAAAGAATATATATCTCAAAGGCAATGGAAAAAAAGAGGAGGTGGAGAAGGGGTTAATACTAATGGAATAAGAATAGATTTTATTGAAAAAGAAAACAATTTAGAGGTTGTTTTGACGCGACCGAGGGAATCTTTTTTGGAGTGGGTTAAAACAGTTGGAGATGTAATTTATAAAAATCAAGGAAATAATATTATTGGGGAGATAAAAATAGGCATTGAAATTTTTAATTTCAAGATAGAAAAGAAAGAGGATAATGAAAAGATTCTTGTTAAGATAGACAATGTTGGTAGAGATGTTATATCTCTTTCTAAGTTTAAAAAAACTTTATATAAAACGTAACTACTCACCCACTACGAATTTATTGCAGATAAGACTTTATATTATCCATCCCAATAGTTGTAAATAAAACCTTTCAATTGATGGAGGAACAATGCGATGAATATACCTACCCGTGATGAAATTCGTGAAGCT
>JAPWVK010000084.1 GCA_029241965.1 Candidatus Methanophagales archaeon | reverse complement strand
TTGCGCAGAAGAAGGAGTATGAGGATTATCGTATTTGGCGAGTTTCGCTTTTAGCTCTTCGATTAGTTTTGTCTGATTTGCAATTATCTTTGTCTGATTTGTAATTATCTTTGCTTTCTCTCCGTTATCTTTCTCCAACTTAGCTACTATTTCCTCCAGCTCATTTATCCGGAGTGTCAAGCTTAGATAATCGCTTGATGCTACCGCGACCTCATACTCTGACATTTTCCCATCAAGTAATAATATGTTGTATATTTAAATAGGCTAAGTATCCACTCCAACTAACGAGTTAATGCGTTACATATCACATATTGCATGAATATTGCAGGGGAAGTTCTAAAATAGGGGGGAGCTATACAAATACAATTATTTAAATATTTGTTTTTTTACGGTGGGCACTTTCTAATATATTATTTAGCTATGGGGCAAATTGAGTATAACGGTTTCGGTGTATGCGATGTTGCGACCAAAGGTCGCAATTTGCGTGAGTGGCCGAAGGGAGCAGATTGCATATCCGCTTGTTATCTGCTGTTGACGAGGGATACAAAAACTCCAATTTTACTAAGCCCGCCTGCCGCAACATTTCTTGTATTTCTTGCCCGACCCACATGGACATGGATCATTGCGACCAATTTTCCTTGAACTGGATGAATTTGTGTTCTTAGCTGGATTCTTTTTTGATCGCTCTTTGAAATGTATTATTGGTAGTGGGTTGTTTTCAGTCCCGAATTCGTTATCTTTTTTATCTTCTGGAATTGCATCGTAATCAACTAGGCCTAAAACTGCGAATTCAAATCTGCTTACTTTTAGATTGCGGGTTCCTGCGACCACTGTAACTGCTTCCTCAAAAGTAGCTTTATCTAAAACTACCACAGGGCAATTCGGACAGAAGTATCCGCCACTGTTTCCTGTAACATACGGGTCTGACTCTTTTTTAATATACACTGCAACTAAGTATGTTTGATAATCCTTGTTCAACACCGTCCCACATTTAGGACAGATTTTGCTGTTCTCTAAGCTATCCGACCAGTACATTTCATAAGAGTTATATTTCTTGTTTGACATTTTTTCCTATCATGGCTTTCGCGCACGCGATTATATCCTTCGCATTTGGGCTGTCTGGATACAACTCCCAAATCCGCTCTCCGATCTTTAGTGCCCTTTTGTATTCTCCAAGATTGTAGTAGGCGTCCGCGGTCTCCCAGAGCAAAAACTCCGAGTTCGGCTCGTCTTTCAGTTTAGCCTCGTTTATTTCTATGAGACCCCTCCAATCCTGGTTATAGAAGCATCTAGCAGCTTCCTCCCACCCTTCAATAGACATCTTCCTATTTATGGTGTTAATTGGTAATCTCTCTCATCTCGCTCTTATTTGTATGCTCTTAACACCATTTATCAATAAATCAAATAATTTCTCTATTAAAAGTAATTCCCGATAACGTTTCGAGCGTATCGGGTGTCCACAGAAGCATGATTTGGGCGAGGGCACGAAGCCCGATACGCTCTGCATACTTCGCGCCTTTATCCGACATTCTTAACTTGCTTTCCCAATAATCTGATGTATTCAAAAAAACTTAATCCTTCAGATTACGCTTCTTTAGCTATGATTTTCCTTGCAATATGAACTTGTTGTAAAGCCGGGTCTTCCGGAAACTCTTTTTCTACGGCTATTCTTATTTCCTTGATCTCCTTCTCCTTGATCATGCTCATTCTGCCGCACCTATAGCAATTCTGCCTGTGTCATAATTTCTATTTGGAACTGCACCGTGACGCATATACTCACTTGCTATCCCTTCCACATCATCGGTTAAAGTGAGCACACGATACAGCTTCCTTCATTTTGCTTCGGAGTGCCGTGTCTGGAGTACGTTCGATTTCAGCAAACGTGATTTCAGATATGAAAGTTTTAAAGTTTCCTATTTCCCTGAAAAATGTTTCTGTGAGTAATTTTCTCTCGGGATTCTTCTCATCAAACAGTACTGAGATTACTGAGGTATCCAAATATACTCTCGCCTTTCTTTTCATCTTTGTCTACCGTTTAGGCATGGCGCATAACGTTCTGAGCGTATCTGAAGTTTCACGAAGGAAAATTTGGGCGGTGATGCGAAGCACCGGAGCCAGATACGCTCTGTTAGGTGAGCTGTGACCTGGTTTTATTAGACAATTTTAGGGAGATAGACTATTCGCAATTCAACTTTTTTACTTGACGGAATTTTTCTCCTCTTCAAAATTTCTAACATTTTATCCATATTAATTCGAACTCTCGGTTGACCTGCTACTTCTTCATATTTGAAATCTTTGAAGTCATGATGAGTAACAACGCCAGTATCAAATTTTCCCCTGACCTTTTTAGGATATGTTACTGTTACCTTAATTGCTCCAGATCTTCTTAAACAATTTTTTAAGTCATCAATAAGATAAGACGGTGCAAATGCTTTCCATTCTCTTATAGTTCTCTCTTGTTCAATTGATTCCCATTGTTCAATTTTTAACGGTTGCAAATATTCAGACGGAATATCAACAGTCTCTTTCAGTATATAAACAGTCTTCGGACTTTCTTCAGCAATACTTCTAAGATATGCTTCTTTTTCTTCAAAAAGTGCCTGATCTTCTTCATCAAGAAGTTCTATTACGAAATCACCATCAATAACAATTCCAGAAGGTCGTGCGAGATTCATAAGCCTGGATGCCAGATTCAAAATATGGCCTGAGTAATCTAAAATCAGGCCATCGGATTTAAGACAACAAGCAGTTCCACGAGCAATACCTATGCCAATCTTACTGGGCACATCAAAATTAATCATAGGATCGTTATCACAAATATGCTCAAATTCTCCATAACAACTTAAACAAGATTTTATAGTATTGGAAGCTACTTCTTTAAGTGTTGATTCGCCATAGGGGATTGTAACTAGCAATCCATCACCAGTGGACTTGTAGAATGATGCTGTAGTAAAATAATCATCAATGAGTCGCATATAAACCCTCTTAATATACATTGCGGTGTCAGGAGATTCATGTCTTTTACTAAATGCCGAGAATCCTCTTATATCCACAACTACAACTATTATGAATTCTGAATGGCCTTCTGCGGTATCTAAAGATTCTCTAAATTTACGATGCATTTTAAGCTTTCTATAGTTATAATAATTCTTATTATGATATTTAAATCATATCAAAATGTCGCCTAACTCCGACACATCCGCAATGCGTATATACCCCTTTAGATGTCCCTACCCCACATTTCCACATCTCATCAACCTAACCGACTGAATAATGTTAACACTCAAACCCCCGACACAAGCGTAGCCATACCAACCGCACCCGCGTACTGCGAATTCGGTGGCACAATAATCTCCACACCCAGCATATCCTCAAACTCCTTCTTCACGCCTTCTACCAGCGACACACCACCGACAAAGATAACTGGCGGTCGCACCTCCATCTCCTGTATCTGATTTTCATATACCTGATTCGCAACGGACCGACACGCAGCCGCCGCAACGTCCTCTCGTTTCACACCCGAAGCAAGCGTAACGACAAGACTTTGTATCCCGAACACCATGCAATAGCTCTGCAATTCATGCTTCTCCTTCGACTTAAGCGCAAGCTGCCCCAATTTCGAGATGTCCACGTCCAACCTATGCGACGCCACTTCTAAGAACCTGCCGGAAGAGCCACCGCAAATACCGCCCAGATTGAAACTATTAGCAATCCCATCTCGCGTCAGTATCAGCTTGTTGTTCATCCCGCCTATATCTATCACCGTGGCATCGCCTTTATGCCGCTTGGTAAGCAGAGCAGCTCCTTTTGCTACTACACTCACCTCCTCTAAATTGAGGTCTGCCTTTACGTGCTCGCTTACGAGTTCACGACCATGCCCGGTTACGCCAATTGCTTCCACATCATTCTCTTTTAGCCCCGCTCCTTTCAACGCCGCTTCTATCGCCTCGTCCACACTTTTTCGCGGGTCGGTAGTCGGCAGCCATCCTTCCCCCACTATCTCATTATCCCTCATCACCACTGCCTTCGTGGTCGAAGAGCCGGAATCAATACCCAGTGTAATCCCCTCTTGCTTCTCGCGCATCAATAGCGACTTCCGTGTTATCAGCGTCGCCAGCGCCTCCAGCCTTGCATATATCTCTATCTCCTTCGGCTTCTCCACGTTTGAATACGATATAATCGGTACGTCGATCCTCTCATGCAGATACCGCCTCACCAGATCCCTCACAATCGTCCCTTCCGCACATTTGAAGCATGTAAGAAGAAGCGCGCCTTTTATCGTTGGGTCTTTTAATATGGACACCGCTCTTGCCATCATCATATTTAAGCTCGGACTTTCTGCCGTGAATCCAATCTCCTTACAAGCTGCATCCACTTGCGATAACTCCAGCTCGGGATAAACCAGCTCAATGTCCACCTTCCTCGCAATATCATCAAATATCCATTGAATTCCGCTGTATTCCGTCCCACAAGAAATCTGTGCCACTTTTGTCATATCCTCATCCCTTCTTCTCGCTCGTCGTCGTCTCTCCTTCTTGCGATAACCGTGCTAAGAACGCCATTATCTCTTTTACCGCCTCTTCCAGCTTCTCCCCGCCCTCGTACTTCACCTCTAAAGTCGGTATCCCTCTCTTCCTTATCAAGAACTTGAAGAACTCGTCCGCTACGGCACAGCCCATACAGCCATAAGTAGGGGGGGCATCACTCAGGATTATCGAAGCCTCTGCTTTGTCCAACAACGGTGTAAGCAGCCCGATCCTCCCCTTTAGCCCCGCCGGCTCTTCCACCGAGACATATCGCAATGCCCTTTTCAGATCGTCTTCTGTTACATTCAGCGGAGGTGCATCTATTTCTGCATCTCTTACGTGCTCTCCTATCTCCTTCATCAATACTACCGCTTCATGTCCTCCTCTTTCCACCAAATCCGCTAATATCAAACTGTTCGGTGGATACACCAGTACTTTCATTTTATAATCCTCCTTTTGTTTCTGCCGATATATAATTCTTAAGATATAATTCTTATCCAGAAATAGTTTAGGTTATTTCTCTTCATTTCATTTCAACGATTCTCTTCATTATATAACACGCATCAAGATGGCAGAAAAAAATCACACTCTCTTTCCTTTTCCCGCAGTGCGAGAAGGGCAAAAAGAGTTCATGGAAGATGTGACACACGCGGTGGAAGGCAGAGAAATTCTCATCGCCCACGCACCCACGGGTATAGGGAAAACCGTTGCCGTACTCGTCCCGGCATTGCAATACGCCATCGAGAATGATAAGACAGTATTTTTCCTCACGTCCAAGAAGAGCCAGCATAAAATCGCCATTGATACGCTCAGGTTGATGAAAGAACGTGTGAATTTGAGTTCCGTGGCGGTGGATATCACGTCGAAGCAATCCATGTGTCCGAGAGCGGTATCCATCTATCGTGAGTTCTATTCGCTATTCAATGAGTTTTGCAAGTTCGAGCAGAAGAATAAGAGATGTCGCTATTTCATGAAACACGACGAGGATGCGTTGCGGCGGATAAGGGAGGAGATAATGCACGTGGAGGAGTTATGTAGCTGGTGCACCACCCGGGGGATATGCCCTTATAAAGCGGCGTTGGATGTAGCAAAAAGTGCGGATGTGCTCGTTTGTGATTATAACTATCTTTTTTCGCAGGACATCGCAGAGCGGGTACGGGAAAAGATAGAAACTGGCTTGGAGGACCTTATTGTAGTCATAGACGAGGCTCATAACCTCCCGGACCGTATAAGAAACAATCTCAGCAGTGAGTTGCGTATGAATACTATAACCGAAGCAGCAAGGGGTATTCGGACTACAAACCGGGAGATGTATGACAATCTCATGCAGTTTGGAATGATTTTTAAAAGATTGACGAGAGAAGCGGAGAAGAATAATAAGCTGGAGATACGTGTGGAGCGTGATTTTTTGGTGGATGAGGTGGAGAATATATTGAGGCGGCGAATAGATGCGATGAGTTATGAAGAGTTTGTAGACTTGCTCAGACATATTGCCGAGGGCTTTGACGAAGGCACTACTTCACGTAGCACAAAATATAGAAATGAGAAAGAGGCAGTGCAAAGGAATATCCTCATCCTGGCTGATTTCTTTGATGGCTGGCAGACAGAAGAGAAATGCTTACGGATTTTTTCTGTTGCGCAGCGGGATAATCCCACTCTATTCTTCAAACTGCTCGACCCTTCGGTAGTAAGCGAACCGATATTCGCGAAGGCGCACTCCACCATCATGATGAGCGGCACATTATGCCCTACCGAGATGTACGCCGAGGTTTTAGGTGCTGCTCCTGATAGAATAAAAGGCCGAGAGATAGTTTTGAGGGAGTACAGCTCGCCATTTCCCAAGGAGAACCGGCGGATTGTCGTTACAAAAGGGCTTACAACTAAATATACGGAACGAGGCGAAGAGATGTACATGAAAGTAGCCCGTAAGATCGGAGAAGTGGCTGAATACGTAAGAGGTGGTATGGCCGTCTTTTTCCCGTCTTATGCACTTCTAAATAACATTTCTGCGTATTTACCGGACGAAGTAAGGCGACGAGCGATAGTAGAGCGGCGAGAGATGAAGAAGGATGAGAAAAACCAGTTATATGAGTTGTTACGTGATAATTACGATGGGATACTACTCGCCGTGCAGGGTGGGTCGTTTTCGGAGGGCATGGATTACGAGTCCAATACGCTAAAGGCGGTTATCGTGGTTGGATTGCCACTGAGCCCACCAACGCTGGAGGTAAAAACGATTGAAGGCTATTATGTAGGAAAATACGGAGCCGAGAAGGGTAGGCTTTATGGCTACCTCTATCCTGCGATTACAAAGGTGCTGCAAGCGGCAGGTCGCGGCATAAGAAGCGAACACGACCGCTGCATTATCATTCTGATGGATTACCGATTCGCACAATATCCGTATAAGAATTGCCTTCCTCCTGACTACGACCTCTCAGTTACGGATAGAGCGGAAAAATATTGCAAAGAGTTCTTCAAATAGTGCGGTTTGTTAGAGTACTAAAGATCCTCATCAAGTCCTTCAAGTTCATCGCCAAATTCCTCTTCTACTTCCTTCTCGATGTCTGCCGCACCGGCATCCGCACCAAAAGCAGCTTCTAATAGCTCATTTATCGATTTCCAAATTGCAAACGCTTTTTCCTTGTCATCCGGGAAATTGATAGATTTTCTTGCCCAATCGCTTTCTGCTACCGTATTGCCCTCCATCCTTCGTACCCAGTGCTGCTCCACGGAGACAAACTTCCCATAATTACCTTCCTTTACGAGGCACCGCCATACTTTCTTCGGGGTACCATCATCGTTCTGCATTATCACTTTATAGCCTACATCTCTCACGGTCTTTATAGTTGGCTTTATTTCGCTCATGATTTACTCTTTCTCCTATTTCCTTTCTCTTTATACCTTTGCCCTCGATGTTATAATAGGGCAGACAAATATAACTATCTACTTATCCCTTTTCTATGATATATAACATGGATGCCTATACCGAACATTGAAATTCTTGGTACGTATCCTCTGCTTCTCGTTTTATTGTAACCAATCCATCCAACACCAATATCCGCAAAATTGGTAAAGAGGGCAGACGAGCCATTGCAAAAGTATTAAAATAAGCCCCGGACGGCACTGTCGAATTTTCCTGTGAGATCACTATATCATCACGTTTTACCGCAGAGTGCACGGAGAACGCAGAGATATCAGAAAAACCAAGCATGGATTGGCTTAAACTCTGCGCCCTCGGCGAGCTCTGCGGTAATAAATCGCAGGGTTTTTAGACTGTGCCGGAAAGTTTGCCTGCCATGGGACGGTTTATGAATAAATCCCTATTATATCGGACAGGATAGCACTCGCCGCTTCTATGGGTCCCGCACCCTTTCCGATGACGGTGATTTCGCCCGCCAAATCTGTTTTTATTGTTGCTACATTCAGCGTACCACCAACGTTCAACGGGTCGTCTTTTGGGACCAATCGCGGTGCAACTTCCAGCCGGCCATCACTATCTACATCACCTATCAATTTTATTACATAACCTGCATCATTCGCCAACTTCAACGCATCAGGTGTAATCTCCGAGATCCCCACCACCTTTACATCATTATACGTTGCGTTCATCCCGAAGATGGAATTAGCTAAGATGACGAGTTTCACTGCTGTATCTACCCCTTCAATATCTTTGGACGGGTCTGTCTCAGCAATTCCTATCTCCTGCGCCTCCTTTAACACATGTTCGTACGGGAGGTCCTCCTCTGCCATCCTCGTTAGAATATAGTTACAGGTGCCATTCAGGATGCCCTTTATGGACATTACACCATTACCCGCAAGATTCTCCCGCACCAGCGAAATTATCGGCATAGCACCGCCTACCGCTGCTTCAAACTTTATCTCTTTACCATGCTTCGCGGCGAGCTCCATCAACTTTTGATACTCCAACGCGATGGGTCCTTTATTCGAGGTTACTACATGCCTGCCCGATTCCAGTGCCGTAATAATATGCGTCAATCCCGGCTCGCCCGTTTCGACATTCGTGGGTGTCGTTTCTACCATTACCTCGTGCGCTACATCTCTTATTATATCCAGACTTGTCATATCACCCTGCTTCTCCCCCGCCTTGAGTGCTCTTATCGCTTCTTCGCTCACGCCCTGCTCGTCTGCAATCACGCCTTTCAAGTCCGCAATGCCGACTATTTTCAAGTCTATACCGTGTTTTCTCGCTATTGCTTCTCGTTTCCGTCTTATCACTTCTGCCACGCCGCTACCTACGTACCCAAACCCAATTATCGAAATCCTTACCGTTTCTTGTTTCATCTTCTCACACTCCACGTTAAATGGACGATATAACCATGATACCTTTCTTCTCCGCCGTCGCCTCTAATATATCCAAAGCGTCCTTCAGCTCTTCTTTTCCTATCGCACTGAGCGTAACCGAAGCAGAGGAGGTCATATCTACACCGGGCATGGAAAGCGACAGTTCCACCACTTCCGCAAATCCCGTGCTGTCTATGCTATCTATCGTCTCTCGTAGATCAGAATGCACTATATGACCAATTAGCAAAACGACCATTGAATCCTTCAGCCGCTCTTCCCCGATTCTAACCACGTTCACGCCTCTTTCCTTTAGCCTTTCCACTAATATGTTCAAACTCCGCTCCTCTATCTCAAGTACCAGTTGAAGTGGTATTCTGCCCGAAGGCGTCTTTTTATCTCTTTGATGTTGTACGCTGCGGATGTTACCCCCCAGGTTAGATATGGGCTGCAATGCGTGGACTAACTGACCGGGGATATCCTTCAGTTCGATGCTCATAGATACTTTCATGGTGATCACTTTTTTGTTTATAGTAGTAATTGGAGGCGGTAAATAAAAATAACTTCTATCTTCCAATTACCGTGGTTCCGTAACACATATCCCTCCGCTCCTCTTTTAGAACTAACCCTCGTGGATACTTTACCCTCCCCTCTTTTATTTATGGATGACAGAGGCTATCTCACAATAGTTTTTGGCACCAAAATTTTTTCTTCCTTTTGGATTTGAAGCTCTATTTGCCTTTCTTTTACTTCCGTTTTTGAATTGTTGGACCGCCTCTACATCGGAAAAAACCGAAAGTCTTTTTATGTATTGAGTAAAACGTTGAATCAATGAACATAGAAATGTTGTTGTTGATAGCCCTTGCGGGCATTACTGCGCTATCAACATTAGGTGTCTTACTTAGCAAGGATAACTTTTACGCGGCTATGTACATGACTTGTACGTTGGTCCTGGTGGCAACTATATACGCCTTCTTTTCCATTGAGCCTGTATTCATCTTAATTGTGTTTGTCTTTGTCGGCGCGATTGGAATGGTAACAGTAGCGATTGCAGCAACTTACAGGCATGCGCCGGAACGCCAATTATCGGTATTGTGGGCTATACCTGTAATTATAACAGCCGCTGTTCTGTGTTACTCTATATACACATATGTGTTGGATGTCTCAGTATATTCGGTACTTATGGCACCTCTAACTCATTATTCACTTAAGTTCACTATTGAGAATTTTATAACGCCTGAATACCTGTTACTCTTTTTATTCCTGACTTCGCTTGTTGTATTACTAATGTTATCGGCGCTAAATATTTATAGGAGTGATAGCTAAATGCCAGCGATAGATTTGATGACCTTATCAATAGTTTATATTACCGCGATTGTAATATTGCTCGTGGGCTACCTCACTGCGATTTCAAGTAAAGATATAGTTAGGCTTCTTATAGCGCTGGAACTCATGTTTGGCGCTGTGTTCATGTCGCTCATACCTATTTTCTCCATGTACGCTAACACCGCTTTCGCTGTGGCGATTCTAACCATCTTCGCGAGTGGTGGTGAACTGTTGGTGCTCATCGCTGCGATTGCAATGCAGGACAAGAAGAAGAAGAATATCTCAACAAGCAGCATTAGAATAGGGGGCGATAACGTATGAACATGCTTATCTTTTTGCTTTTACCGTTGATTGTAGCATTCATCGCGCCTCTTTTAAAACCAAAATCAGCCACTTATCTCTCTTCTATCGCGTTTTTACTACCATTTTTAGCTATAATAGGCTGTCTATTCAATAGTTGTCCGCCAAAGATACACCTAATGACTTTCTCACCGCCAATCGGCGAGTTTTATCTACATTTTGATATGATTTCGCATGCGTTTGGACTTACTATTTGTATTGTTTCCGCAATGATTGCCCTTTACGCATTGCCTTATATGACGCACAGGTTTGGGGAGATGGAGCTAAACGTAGAGAGCGAGTTCCGGAAATATATATTCTTATTTGACTTATATGCTGCTTCGATGCTATGGTTGGTTTACAGTGGTAATTTCGTACTTCTGTATGTCTTCCTGGAAATCACGCTGATTACCGCGTTCCTTCTTATTTACACTTATGGCTACGGAAACCGGAAGTGGGTAGGGATCTTATACTTCCTCTGGTGTGCCGCTGCCGGTGTTCTAACTCTGGCTGGTATCGTTATACTTGCATTTGAGAATAATACACTTGCACTTGACGTGTTACTTGCTGGAGGTACAGTGGGCATGATTGCATGGGCGTTTATCTTCTTTGGTATGATAATAGAACTGCCCGTGTTGGGACCTCATATATGGCTGCCATGGGCACACGCAGAGGCACCCACTCCAGTCAGTGCATTGCTAAGCCCATTAACCGTGGGCCTGGCGGGTTATGTCCTGTTGAGGATTGCTCTTATAGATTATTCTTTTATTGAGGCCTATAGAATGCCCATACTCTGCTATGCAATATTTTCAAGCATTTATGGTGGTTTCTCGGTCTTCAAGCAGACGGACTTCAAGCGACTGTTAGCTTATTCAACGGTATCGCAGATGGGATATGTGCTGGTAGCGCTTTGTCTTGGTCCTTTTGGTTTCATTGGTCTGGTCATTCAATATATGTCGCATGCGTTCGGTAAGTCAATCTTGTTTTCGTGCGCGGGGGGGATTATCGCGGTACATCATGGTCTGCGGGACCTTACAAAGATGGGTGGGTTGCATGATTCTATTCCGCAGATTTCTAATGCTGCGGTGCTCGGGTTCTTGAACCTTGGCGGAATGCTAACGATTGGCATGTTAGGCGAATTTTTCATATTAAGAGGTGCGGTAGAGACTTTCCTTAAACCCGAATCACCCGCTTTTATTACATGGGAGGGCGGTTTAGCGCTTATCATAGCTCTGATATTCATGTTCATCCTGTCGGTATGGTATGGATTCTACACAATAAAGAAAGTCTTCTATGGTAAGCCGAAGGATACAAAGAGGTTAGAGATAAGTGGATACCTGTACGTGCCTCTATACATAATCGCCATTGTTTCTGTATTGTTACTCTTCCCGCCGTTATCAACGGCGTTGATTCAAGGACTTAACGCGATTCCTGGTTTGGGCTTAGCAGGAGGTGTGCTGCCATGAATGACTGGATGTTTTTCCTGCTGCTTTTCTTGACGCCTGTTGTTAGTAGCGTCCCCATTGTCTTTGCATACAAGAATGAGGGATGGACAGAGAAACTACCTTATCTTTCTGTCTTCGGTATTTTCGTCTCGGTTTTGATGAGCCTTCATATCCTTTTCGCTATGGAAGGGCAATATTCTTACCCCTGGATACCGGAACTTGGGATAAATTTCGTGTTTATGTGCGATTATTTGAACAGCTATATGGGTGTTGTAACTGCGGTTATAGCTTTTTTCATTGCCATTTACGGTTTGGATTACATGAAAGGGGATTACAGGCCCTCTTGGTACTGGTTCTGCTTCAACCTTTTCACGGCTTCAATGCTACTTGTTGTGTACAGTGACAATCTGTTCCTGCTATTCGTAGGTTGGGAAGGATTGGGCGCGGCGTCGTGGGGCTTAATTGGGCATTGGTTCCGCGATGACGATAATATATCGTATGTCGGTAAAGCGGGCAGGAAAGTAGGTCCGCTGGAACTGAGCTGGCCACCAAGCTCTGGCGGCTGGCGAGCTATATCAACCATAAGATTTGGTGATGTACCGATGTTCTTCGCAATTGCAGTGATATGGGTATTATCGCCTACACTCAATATATCAGAAATCGAGTGGGGTACGCTTTTTGTCTCTCTTGGTGCTGCGGGGACAATAATTCTTATGTTATGTTTCCTCTTGGGGCTATTCACGAAGTCAGCGCAGTTTCCGTTTAGCGAATGGCTAATGACTGCGATGACCGGTCCCACGACTGTTAGTGCGCTCTTGCACAGCGCAACGATGGTGGCAGCCGGTGCTTTTGTGTTCCTCAAAGTCACCTGGTACATTGAACCATGGCACTTGCATGATGTGCCAGGGGTTGAGCAGATATATACTCTTGTCTTATTCGTCGGCTTGATATCGGGATTATATGGTGCGCTATGTGGTTCCGGGCTGCTCGAGCGGAAGGTTCTACTTGCAGCGACCACAATGTCGAGTATTGGTTTGATGTTCGCAGCGGGTGCCGCTTCTTTCTGGATCCACCATGAAGTAGCAGGTATGAATTTTGCTCTGCTTGTCGCATTCTGGTACATGGCAACACACGCATTTGCAAAAGCAAGTTTGTTCCTTGTATCTGGTCACTTGATTCACGCTACTCACAGCAGATTCTTGTGTGGCGGTTTCGAGTTCGGGAAACGGTTTAAACCTGCTTTTATCGTTACTATCATTGCGACAACTTTCCTTATTGGCATGCCTCCTCTCACCGCTTATTGGATAAAGTCAGGGATGGATGAAGTCATGGAGCACCTATATGTTCATGAACCCCATATTATCTTACCGATTATCCTCCTGGTTACTACTTCTCTGATTTACTCAGCGGTTATGGCGCGGTTCCTCAGTTTGAACTTCATAAAAGGCGATAAGCCAGAACACGAGCACTTAGAAGGTGGTGGCTTGATGAAACTCGGCTATGGGTTGATGGTCTCTGTGCTTTTTATTTTGCTTTACCTTATTTTTACAAACGAGGAGACGGAGGGATTTGTCCATGCTGGATATTTGTCCGTGTCGCTTGCGGTGGGTCTGGGAGCATTAATTGTTTATGCGATAGCATTGTTCATACCACGAATAAGTATCTTTTCCCGTGTACCTGGTACTTTCTTCAGCGACCGAATGTATCTACCATTCCTCAATGATTACATCGTACCGAAGATAGGCTTCTTTATCGCGTATATCGTCCAGGAGTTCGGAAACCGTGGTATTGATGGCTTCTTCAATACGAGGGTGATACCGGGCATATTCCGTGCGATTTCAAGAGGAATTCGGGCTATCCAGACAGGTCCCCTCAGTAGCTACGTTAAAATTGTGCTTGGTTTCGTAATGTTATTCATAATATTAGCATCAATAGGGGGGATAAGTTTATGATGGATTTAACAATGATCATGGTGGCTTTAGTAATATTGACACTCAGTGCAGTCCTATCTTACAAGTTCCATGCACTGGGGCTTATAGGGGCGGTAATTGCACTTCTGATTGGGCTCAATACGTGTAGCTCGTTCACTTATGGTATCTTCGTCTTTGCAATAGGAATCATCAACTTGCTTTCGCTTAGCGCGTTAAAGAGTGATATACAAGGTGTGGACTATGGTTTGGTGGGCTTGATGGCGCTTGCAACCATGTACATTTTTAATACAAGCGACTTCGCACTGGTTCTGGCAGCACTCGTGCTCGTCTCTGTACCGACTTATATCTTAGTTATGCTCAGGGAAGGCGGCACAAACGTGGAGGTGGGCATTAAATATATTACTTTCATGGTGCTCGCAACCGTTCTATTCTTAATCGGTGCGATTATACTGGTTTATACAAAGAACGCCTTCAATGGCTTCCTCTATGTGCTTGGTTACGTGATGCTTGTGCTGGGGTTGTGTCTTGAGATAGGTGTCGCACCGCTACACGAGTGGGTTCCCGATGTGTTCGCAAGTGCGGACCCAATACCAATTTCTATTATTGCGTCGCTTGCGAAGATAGTACCCTTTATCGCTGCTTTATGGATACTGGTTTACACTGCCTGTGATATGACGGGTTCAATAACAATATTCACAGTAGTACTTGCAGTTATATCCATGTTTACAGGTAATATAGGTGCATTGACGTCTAAGGAGCATGCAAGAGTACTTGCTTACTCAACAGTCGCAGGTATGGGTTATCTACTGACGTGTCTCGTTGTGGCGGCTAAGCCCGAATTCCTGTATCTTGCACTGACCGGGGGATTATTATTCCTGTTTTCAAATGCAGCCGGAAAAATAGGACTTTTCAATGCGATAAAGGGAAAAGGGGCTTATTCTCTTTTGACGTTTATACTCGCTTTCTCGTTCATCGGCGTTCCGCCGTTGATGGGTTTCTGGGCAAAATTGTTTATTCTCATAACACTGGCCAAAATGCAATACTTCTGGCTGATTGGTATCATAGTCATAAATTCCGTGATATCTATTCCTTATTATATCCGGCTTGCGAATGAACTCGGCGTAAAATGGGAAGCCAATCTCACCAATTTTATTTGTCTTGCGGCAGTAATAATAACTTTAGTTACAGTTCTTTTTGTACCAGTAGAATGGTTCGTTACAAATATGGAGGCGATTGCGCATACCGTTGGTATAGCACTATAGGAGGCTAAGAAATGATAGAAAACGCATTGGTAGTGGTGTTGTTGTTTGTAGTCTGTATAGTCATGGACATTGCACTCCTTATCCTTAGTAAAATTTTACCAATGTATTATCCTTCGGAAGTGAAGCAGTCGAGGTGGGAATCCGGGAACCTTCCGATAAAGAATCAGAAGTTTGTGCTCCCAATGCAGTACTTCGGGTACATGTTCATGTTCATGGCGGCTGAGCCGATCCTTGTAGTACTGTTCTTATTTTCCGCATATCCAAGAGCTCCGAATTTCATTATCATGCTACTACTGTCTTTACTGCTACTTGTTCCTGCAGTTTACGTGGGCTATAAAGTATCGGTTGAGATGGCATCGCAGAGATATGTGCACAGATAAAATCAGAAAATAATAAATAATACGAACATAAGAGGGATAAAAAGCCAAGATGGAAAAAGATGAGATAAATAGGAATATGCACATTTTAAAGACGGGTGTGCTGTCACCGGCGAAGAGATGGAGCTCAAAGTGGAGTCTATGGCCCTGCCATTTCGTTACTTCTTGCTGCGGTGTTGAACTGGCGCATGCTTTTGCATGTGGGTTTGACGGTGAGCGATTAGGTACTTTAAATATGGGTATTTCACGACAGGCTAATTTTATCATCGTTGAGGGTACGATAACGAGGAAGATGGCACGTGCACTGCGAATTGTCTGGGAGCAGATGCCTGACCCGAAGTTCGTGAATGTAATAGGGGCGTGTGGGCAGAGAGGAGGGATATTCTGGAACAGTTATAACATAACACGTCCTTCTGAGATAGTACCCGTGGATTTCTTCATTCCTGGATGTCCGATAACACCCGAAAGTCTCTTGAGGGGTGTAAGAGCGGTTCAAGATAAGATAGATGGAAAAGATGAAACAACGATAAAGTTTAAGAAGGTTGCGTTGCCTTCCGACGGGACAGGGCAGGAGAGCACGGTTCCAACCTCACCGAAGAGATTTGCTCCAACTCCATTGGTCAAATTGGATATTCCGCGGGATGTAGATTGGGCTTTCGGAAGTACTATGGTGGGCAATCTGAAATCACAACTTGGTGGACTTTATAAATCTATTACGATCACCGATAAGAACAGGATAGCGATAAAAACAGCACCAGAGGACCTGGTGGATGTTGCGAGGAAACTAAGTGGCAATATGGGGTTAGATCATGTGAAGAGTGTGAATGTGATAGATGTACCGCACGAGAGGAAGTTTATACTTGAATATATGGTCTCGAGCTATAGTAGCAGTGAACTTATGCCTGTGATTATATCTATATTCACAGAAATAGGGCGTGAAGCAGAACCGGAATTCCCAAGCCTTACGCCACTCTGGGAAAGTGCAGATTATTCAGAACGGGAGATGCACGACTTCTTCGGTATCAAGTACGAGGGTAATAGCGGGATGAACGCGAAATTTCTCCTTGCTCCTGAGACTCAAACGCCGTTGAGAAAAGATTTCAAACTTGCAGAGGAGAGTTATGTCTATGATGAGAGTGTCCCGCTAAATCCAGAAATTGAGTTAACCTCAGACCTTAAGATGCCTGCACCGGAAGAGCTCTATGATGAAGCGGAGGCAAGTGATGAATTTATGATTCTTGTAGGGCCACATCATACCGGAAGTGGGCATCTGAGATGGATATTGAGGGTGAAGGGTGACAGAATTGTGGATGTCACGCCCGACCCTGGATATGTGCACAGGTCAATGGAGAAGATCGCAGAGAATCGGCTATACATCCAAAATATACCGCTATACGAACGGGCGAATATAAGTGACCCATTCTGTATGAACCTTGGCTATGTGCATGTGATAGAGAAAGCGCTTGAAATTGAAGTGCCGGAAAGGGCGAAGTATATAAGAACGATGCTAGCAGAACTCTCAAGGATCGGTGCTTTCTTCTACGATTCAGGTATATTCGCTTTATTCACGGGGCATTCAACGGGCTTCATGTATGTATGGGCAATAAGGGAGATGATACTCGAAGCGACGGTAAGGATGACCGGGTCAAGATGCACGCCCTCGTTTATCATTCCCGGGGGGATAAGGCGTGACGTATCGAAGGACGTTCTTGATATGATAAGTAACTTTGTTTCTGCTGTTAATAAACGGTTGAAGAAGTTTGAGGATATTTTTATCTATAATCCCGTGTTCATAGCGCGGACAAAAGGCGTTGGCGTCCTGACAAAGCAGGAAGCGATAAAGTATGGGCTGGTGGGGCCGTTTTTGCGGGCATCGGGTGTTGATTATGATATAAGGAAAGTGGAGCCGTACGAGGCGTACGATAAATTTAATTGGGAAGTCACAACAGGCGATGCGGGTGACTGCCTTGGCAGGTACATGGGCAGGTACGAGGAGATAAAGCAGAGTTTGAGTATACTAAAGCAGGCGGTAGATGCCTTGAAGAAGATGCCAAGAGGTGATGTAATAAGCGAGGCTGTCCTTGGAGATTACAAAGCGGCATCTGAGGATATAAAAGGTCACTTCTATCATGCTTATGGTAATCTCGTGCTTCCGAAAGGCGAGTGGACGTCTGTTGTCGAATCCGCAAGAGGCACGCTTCTACACTCTATTATAAGTGACGGGGACTCGAACGTTCCCTATCGTTCGAGGATTGTAACACCTTGCTGGATGAATCTAAGAGGAATAGTAGAAGCATCAAAAGGCGAACGAGTAGCGGATTTCTGGACGATATACGGAAGTTTTGGCTACTTCCCCCCGGAAGCGGATAGGTGATAAAAATGGAACAAGTAATAAACGAACTACTGGAAACTATAATGAGCAATCAGTTGAACGTGCCAGTTCTACAGCCGATACTCGATTCGGTATCACAACTGCCTATGGTGGGGCTCATTGTTTCGTTCATACTATGGAAGCCTGTATTTGCATTGCTAATTTGTCCAGGACTTTCAACCGTGGGCATTTTACTGCTCTTTTTCCCGTGGATAGAGCGGAAATTATGTGCTAGGATACAGTGGCGGGTAGGACCGCGTGAGATAGTACCGTGGTTAGGCGGGCTGATTCAGTTGATTGCTGATACTCTCAGGTTCCTGTTCCAGGAGGTAATTGTGCATAGAGATGCTCATAGACCCTATTTCTTACAGTTCCCGTTCCTTTCGTTCTTAGCCGCTCTTCTGCCATTGCTGTTCCTCAACGCAGGAAACGTGATGGCAATAGAAACACCTTATGCGATACAGGCATTGCTGGCACTGGTATGTTTATTCCCGTTCTTTATTCTGGGTCTCGGCTGGGCATCAAACAGTAGATTCGCTTTCATCGGCACGGTTCGAGAGGCGTTTATGTATTTCGCATATGAAGTTTCGTTCATTATAGCAGTGCTTGCGATGATTATCCTGTTTGGTACTTCTAACCCTATGTTGATGGCAGATAAGCCGTGGGGGATAATCCTTAACCCTATTGCTGCGTTTACGTTCTTTGTGGGTGCGGCGATGGCAACGTCGCGGATGCCTTTTGAGATACCAGAAGCCGATCAGGAGGTAGCTGCGGGACCGCATGTGGAGTATTCGGGAATAGCGTTCGGGCTTATATACGTGATGTGCTATGAGAAAGCGTATATTTTAGCTGGACTCATGACCGTTTTATTCCTTGGTGGCGGGAGTGGACCTGTAATTATTGCAGGGCTTGGTGAACTTAACGGAGTTATGTGGTTCTTAATAAAGACTGTTATAGTATTGACAACGCTGTTCGTTCTCCGTACGATATATCCAAGGTACAGGCTTGACCAGGGTCTAAACATTGGCTGGGGTGTAATGATTTCCTTATCTTTGATTGCGCTCGCATTATCTATTGTATTAGTGCAGGGAGGAGTAATATGAAAAAGGTTACAGTTCAGGATCAGAGCACGTTAGAGAAAGCAAAGTGCCACGCAGCCGCCATAGGCGTGGCGATGAAGGAATCAATATATCCGTTGACTGCGACTGTGCAGTATCCGAGGCAAAGGAAGAAGATGCCCGATAATTTCCGTGGATACATTCTGTTCGACCCGGAGAAGTGCATAAATTGCTGGGAGTGCGCGTTTATATGTCCTGCGAATGCGATTCGGATGAAAGAAGCCCCGAATAAAAAGTATTATCCTACTGTAGATTACGGTAAGTGCATATTCTGCCATTTCTGTATTGATTCATGCTCGGGTGGTGCATTACGGACGACAAAGATACATGATGTCGCATATAAGGATATGGACGATATGGTCACGCTAACCGAGGAGATGATAGAACCACCGGAGATAATACGCGAAGACAAAACGTTGGTGGAGTATCAGATAGACAAGAAGGACCTGCAGATAAAGAAGACACGTGAGGTGGATTATCTTTTCGTGGATGAAGTTCCGCCATCTGTGGAGATACCGATGGTGAGCCAGTGCATAGACGGTGCGAGCTGTATTGGCTGCCACGTCTGTGAGCAAGTCTGCGAAAGCGGCGCAATTTCTTCTGCTATTGCAAATGGCGTAATGCGGATGAAGATAGATACAGATACGTGCACGGGTTGTGGATTGTGTGTTAAGGAATGCTCAATGCAGATATTAAAGCTTGTGAGGAAGTGAAAAAATGGCAACTGAGACAGAATCAGAATGGGAAATAAAGGTTCCTGATAAACCGTTAAAGGATAAAGTGTATTTTGAGAATCTGAAATCGGTGGTTATAGATACGGAGATGTGCAGTCGGTGCTTGACATGCGCGGCGGTATGTCCCGGGGGGATAACAGTAGTAAATAATAAAGTAGATTTTCCGGATTATGAGACTAAATGTTTCGACTGCGGTGCCTGTGTGCGGGTATGCCCGAGGTTTAAGTATGAACCCAAAAGCGGTTTAGGCGACTATATAGAATTCACTGCCGGGCGGTCAAAGCGGTTCGCAGGGCAGGACGGGGCAATGGTAACAGAACTGCTCGTTTCTGCAATCGAGATGGGGATGATAGACCGCGCGTTATTCGCGGGTCGGGACGAGAAGTGGGCAACCGAGATGTTCCACGTACGAGATTCCGAACAGCTTGCGATTACCACGCTCGGCGGCACGAAATACACTTTTGCGGATGTGCTACCGGAGTTGAAGAAAGCGGTGAAATTCACGAAAAGCGGTGTGGGTATTGTTGGAACGCCATGCATCGTTTCTGGCGTCAGGAAACTACAGCAGGAATACCCTATTTTCCGCGAGAAGGTAAAACTCGTTGTGGGTTTGTTCTGCACTGAGAATTTCCATTACGATGAGATTTCGAGTTTCCTTAAAGCGAAGGGTGTTGATTTCTCGAAACTCGTTAAAACTGATATTATAAAAGGTAAGTTTATTTCCACGATGACCGATGGAAAAGTAAAATTCAAGGTGACAGAAGCAGAGGATATTGTTGCAAGTGGGTGTAACGTTTGTACTGACTTCACCGCGCTGGAAAGCGATGCGAGTTGTGGCAGTGTGGGCAGTGCCAACGGGTTTTCTACGGTGGTTGTACGAACCGAGGCTGCGAAGAAGGTTATAGCTTTCATTAGAGCGAAAGGGTATGCAGATTTTGATGAGGGAGACCCGGCGCAGTTGGGTTTCCTTATTGGACATAAGCAGAAGCGGGCGGAGAATATTAAGAAATAGTTGTGGAAGTGGGGAAACCACGAGATTTCACAAGATTAGCACAAGAAATTGGAGTTAATAGGGGATAGCATAGTCAATATAGAACTATTGGAATAGGGGAAAGGTAAAATGGGATGCAACAAATATAGAAGCGGAAAAATGATAGGGTGCAACGTAAAAAGTTTAATAGGCGCGTTTATAGTAATATTAGCGCTACTGGCACTAAGCCCGGTAAGCGAAGCGGGAATTATTAGAACAGTTGGACATACTGTTGGCGCAGATTATTGGGACATCTAGTATAGCGTTTCCAAATCAACATATCAATAAACATTCGACACCACCCCTCCTAGAAACTCATCCATTTTATATCTCCATTTGAAAACCACCGGCATTTGATTTAGCTCATCGAAGTATTTGAGAATACGTTCTTTGAGTTCTTCTTTTGATGAAACTCGTATATCCCTTAGAAAACTTCTTGTCATTTTGCTGAAGAGACACTCAATAATGTTGAGCCATGAAGCATGCGTTGGCGTGAATACAAAAGAGAATCGGTTTGGCACCGTTAATAGATAATCCCTGGTCTCTTTGGATGTGTGCGATGAATGGTTATCAAGAGTTATTACGATCTTCATCTTAGATGGAATAGTACGGTCTAAATGTTTGAGATATTCTATGAATTCCTTGCTGCGGTGACGTTCAAAGACTTTTACATAGAGTTCTCCTGTGAGCAAATCAATACCCGCCAATAGCGAGAGTGTTCCATATTGTTTATACTCATATAATCCCTGCTTATGCTCGGATACAGCCCTGGTACAGGGGGTAAATCTGGAGCAACATTTACTATTGCCTGTATTCCGGGCTTTTCATCATAGGAAATATATGCCGTGAAAACGCCTTCTGCTGTTTTCATATCTGGAATATTATCCACAGTAATCAGTAGCGGGTAATCATACACTTCCCTCAGCCCGTTGTATATGCTGAACAGATTCCCCATCCCGTAGTCTATTATTGCGATCATAAACCTTTTTTAAAAAGAAAGCTTTACTAAAGAAATTATGACAGTAAATAGACATCACACAGCCGTATTCATAGTCATCACAATAACTCTGCTTTCTACCGGAGCAGCGGCGATGATCTACGAAGTCGTCCTTTTAAGGGAATTTACACTACTTCTCGGCTCTTCTTTTTATTCCGGCTCGATAGTTTTAGCTTCGATAATGGGCGGCCTCGCAGTTGGCAGCCTCGTCATCGGTAAACTCTCTGATAGAACGAGGAATCCATTCTTTCTGCTTTTCATATTAGAAATGCTTATAGCCCTTATTTCCCTTGTTATAGTACCACTCACGAGGAGACTCGCACTTTACGACACCTGGCTGCTAACTGACGGAATAATTTACGCATTCGAGTTCATCAATCTCAAACCCACTTCATGGCACATTCTGCTACTTTACGGCTCGTGCATTTTGCTCCTCCCCGCCATATTGATGGGTGGAGAACTCCCGGTAGCCATAAACATCCTCTCAAAATACAAAACGGGAAAAATCGGCGAAGTATCCGGATATTCATATTTCTTGGATACCATAGGAGGAGTCTCAGGGGCGATTTCTGCCGGGTTCATAATGATTCCCCTATTCGGCTCAATAACGACAGTACACACCGGAGGAATCCTGAATGCAACAGGAGCAGTGAGTGTGGCGCTGTTCATGATATTCTTCCGTAGTTCTGATAGCCATTCAACGGCACGCTCTCCAAAAAACAAACATCGAAATAATCGATACAAGATTATTCCCGTGATTATATTTTTTGCTCTTTTTCTCTCGCTCTTTGCCATGGGCTACCACAAGGCAGAGCAGTTGGAATATACCACAGTTGGTGATTTGTATCGTGGACAGGTTATCCTTGAGCGAACACAGAGCAGATACCAGACTATCACAGTAATAGACCATGATGTTCTCGGACGTGTTCTGTTCCTGGATGGCAGCGTGCAAATATCAGAGAGTGATGATGAACCATATTCGGAGGCGCTGGTATTTCCAGCCGCAGTTACTTTACTGAATAACGCACATAATCTTGATGTCCTCGTCATCGGTGGTGGTGATCTCGGCGTCTTAGAAGTATTAACGAGGTTCTCTGATGACAAAATAGGAAATATAACACTTGTGGATTTAGACCCCGAAGTAATAGAAATATCGAAGAAATATTTGGTAAGCATACACAACGATTCATGGAAAGACCATAGATATGAGTATGTGGCGATGGACGGAAGAAGATATATAAAAGAAGCGCTTACGGACAGTAAAAAGTTCGACCTTGTTATTTTAGACCTCCCGGACCCCAACAACGATATTCTCGCAACTTTTTATTCGCTGGAGTTCTATAATGACGTTTATTCATTGCTGGATGAAGATGGAATGATGGCTACGCAGGCTACTCAGGCAGACTGGGCATTAGGAGCTGACGGATACGTGATAATTGCAAACACACTGCAACAGTCAAAATTTCCGATTGTTCGAATGTACACGCAGTATATACCAAGTTTCGGGCAATGGGGGTTCGCAATCGCATCCAAACGTTATGACCCACTGCAAATAAGTGAAACAGAGATTGCGGATGTCTTAGCGGATGTCGAGACAAACACATACAGCGAAAAGACACATTTTTCGCTCTTTGCACTTCCTCCATGGCTCCTAAAAGATATGGAGGACACACATCTTATAAATACAATTGATAAACCTGTGATCATTAGGGAGTATTAAACTAAGATGCTAATACGACTGATAAATAAGTTAAGGGCTTTAAGGCGACACGTAGATAAATTCAGGATTCTATTTATGCTCATCTTTGTGATCCTATTCGGCTCCATAGCATTCTCATATTTTGAAAAGAAAGAGATATGGGATGCGGTTTATTGGGTTATCGTGACGGTTACAACAGTGGGCTATGGCGACTTTTATCCTGAGACACTGGGTGGAAGAATTACATTTGTGCTGGTTGCAGTGGGGGGAATAGGAACTATTGCGTATGTAATTGAACAACTCGTATCCTTTTCTACTAAGAGTGCATTAAAGAAATTATTTGGAACAGGAGCGGTGAAGATGAAGCAGCATACCATTATTGTGGGCTGGAATACCAAAGCAGAAGAGGCGATAAAAGAGCTACGGAACGAAAAAGAGGAGTTTTTGGTGGTGGGCAGCGAATTGAATCATACAGAGCTGGATGCGCAGGAGATACCGCATATTAGCGGCGACCCGACAAAGAGCGAGACGTTGAATAGATGCAATATCGAAGATGCAAAGACGATGATGATTCCGCTGGAGAACGATTCTGATACGATAATGATTGCTCTCGCAGCCCGGAAACGGAATCCCGGTATAAAAATCGTTGCAACGTGCGAGACGCGGGAGCACATAGAGATGATGCGTGGAGCGGGAATTGACCATATAATATCTTATGCGGAGATAAGCGGGAGATTACTTGCTCATGCGGTTACTGAGCCAGTAGTCGTGAATTTCATTATGGATGCTACGACTTCGGTTGAAGGGTTTGACCTGAAACAGATAAAAGTGGGCGAGAAGATGAGGCTGTCGGATATGACGCTGAGCGAGAATGAGAAGGTGATTGCGTTGTACAAAAGCGGAAGGTTTGTCTTTGAGTTTGCGGCTGACGTTATGCTGGAGGAAGGGGATTATTTGGTGGTGATAGCATCTTCACGCTAATATTTTGCCAACCCCTCCAAAAGCTCAATATTCTCTTCCATTGACTCTTTTAACAATTTCCGATTTTTTTAGCATGTTTTTCAAGATAGATAAACGTTATTCATCTTTAACAGTCCTTAGAAGGTTAATATTAAATACTCAAAAGCCTCTTATTAAAGATATGCTCACAGACCTGAAAAACGCAGACGTCAAGGAACTTTCAGAGGTTTATGATTCTGAAAACCGGGATTCATTTATCAGCCTTTATCTGGATATGGATAGCCTGGACAATAAATTCGTTGTAAGAAGAAAAAACAGTTGCAAATCTGTTCTGGAAGAAGATAAAGAATTGTTAGAAAATTTTGAGAATACAATGCAAATGATAGAGCAATATTTGAATAAAAGCGGCAGAGAAAAAGGGCAGCAAGGACTTGCTATGTTTGCATCAGATATTCACAACTTTTTTAGAGTTTTCAAATTAGGGATGCCCGTTGAAAACCTGCTGGTTGTGGATACGTCACCATATATCAGACCTCTTGCAAGATTGGTGGATGAATATGAAGCATTCGGTCTTGTTCTTCTGGATAGTCAGCGAGCAAAAATATATGTCGTTTCATCGGGCAAAGTTGGGTATAAGAAGAAAAAAGCAACGGATATTATAAACAAGCATAAAAAAGGTGGGATGTCACAGGCGCGTTTTCAGCGATTAAGAAAGGGTGCGATAAAACATTTCCTCAAGGGTGTCGCAGAGGACGTGGAAAAAATGTTTTCGCAGGATGAGGTAGTAAAAATTATTATTGCAGGTTCCGGTAATGCGAAAATAATGTTCAAAAATATTCTGCCACCTAATATTAAATCTAAGATTGTAGATGTAATTGATATGGATTTTGATGAGGCTGAAGATAGGCTTGTATCGAAAGCTGAGGAAATCGTTTTATGGGACGAAAAAGAAACAAGCGAGAGAAATGTGAGCAGATTGAGGGCTGAAATACTGAGAAACGGTCTTGCCGTTCATGGTTTAAAAGAAACAAGTGAAGCGGTGATAAATGGTCAGATAGAGTTGCTGTTAGTTAGTAAAGGTTATAAAATAAGGGGATGGATTTGTGAGAAATGTCAGACGGTTGATTCCGGTGTAAAGGACAGATGTCCGTATTGCGGCAGCAGAACGTCAGAGGTTGACGTTATCGAAGAGATCATCGAGTTTGCCGAAAGAACGGACACAAAAATCGAGTTTGTGGGAGATAATCATATATTAGCTGAACTTGGCGGTGTGGGAGGATTGCTGAGGTTTAATCTCAGCATCTCTTAAAAGTTTTCTTAATAGTCCTTTGCCAAGCACTTTATGTTTTGGGATTGTTAATGGCTTCTTACTTTTATCAGACCTGTGCCACATACGAATATGACTTCCTTTTTGTCTTATGACCACATAACCCTGCTTTTCAAAACATTTAACTGCTTTTTCTCCAGAAATAACAGGCAATTTGCTCATGTCTTTGCATTGCGGATAAGACTATTTAAAGGGGACGTTTACAAAATAGCAGGTAATTTGCTTATACTTCCACTGACACGACATGGTAACTGAACTCCTGGATTGCATCAAGCTGTTCCACAATTTCTTCCTTTTGTTCTTCAAGACACAGTTCAATCACTTCGTGTATGTTCCTTAATGCCTCGTCTAAGGTTTTTCCTTGTGTATAGCATCCCTGAAGAAGTGGACATTCTACCACAAAAAAACCATCTTCATCCTTCTTCACAAGAACCGGGAGATGAATTTTTTTAGCTTCTGCCATTTTTAATCACCGTTTTAATATTTCTTTTCCTTATTATTTTTTATGACCCCTATACTAGCATAAAAAGTCACGAACCCCGCTTTAAAAAGCGGGGCATCTCTCATTAAAATGAGATAAAAGAAAAAGTTTATATACGGATAAATCCAATATAAAATTGAGGATGCGAAAAGATGAACATGGATGTTAATGACCCTAGCACTTTTGAATAGACATTATCCTGTTGATGGGCGTTTTTGTGCATCCTTAGAATATCTTGAACCAGAATAAAAGTCGTGGCGCTAAAATTGAGGGCACGCCAGCAATTCACGTTATGGCTGTAAACGCATACAAGCGGAGGCTTGTTCACTTGCCATTTCGTAAACATTTTATGATATTGCATGTTTCTAATCGTCACGTCACAAGGCTAATCAATGACGAGCGGCGGTATAATTTCAGACAGTTTGGATGAAAACAAAATAAGGGACTTGGAATTGCTGAGGGCACGCACAATATGTTATAAGTAATCGTAAAACATAACGATACGATATAATAATGACAGCAAAAAAAACCATGACAGAATTCATAAAATTACCACCTTACGAAGGGACAGAAAGTGCAAACGAAGACATCGTCTATAGTTACTTCAGACGAATACTTAATCAGAATGGATATTCTTTCAAGGTAAAGAGAACAGGCTTTCCCGAAATTGACACACTAATCCCTTCATACCGTTCTGGCTCAAAAGGAAAAGGCAGTTGTGATGCTTACATCTTTTCTTTCACAAACTATCAATCATTTCACGGACTTCTTGAATTGGAGTCAACAGGGAAAATAGACACTGGTATAAAACAAATACAGACTTACATTAAAGGCTTCAACTCAAAAGCGCTTGACGATGAGCAAAAGAATTTTGTAAAGAAAATTGAAAATAGAGATATTCCTCTTTTAATCTACGATGGTCAACGTATTTACATTTCAACCTACAACTTAGACACGCAAAAAGAAAGTATAATTTTCGACAAAGTAAGCATCGAAACAAATCATGAAGAAGTTTCAAATAAGATATACGAGTTATTCAAAAAGAAAGAACAAATAAACAGAGAGGATGACGAAAGAGAATTAGTAGATTTGATTGCAACCATTATTCGTGGGCACGAAAAACTTCAAAAAAACAAAGCCCTATTAATGACAATTCTTGCTTCAATTTATGGAGCAACCAGAGAACGTGATTATAATAAAGTAAAAAAAGATTTACAATCATCACAGATAGATTCTGACGTTAAACTTGCCGACACACTTAAAGCATTTTTAAATGATATTCCAGAATCTAATGACATTGAAAAAATCCCAATACTCTATGAAAAAGCAGCTTCTAAACTATATGAAATGTCACAGGACAGAGGAATGGATTTGTATGGGTTTATTTATGAGGAATTGGCCAGCAAAGAGAGTAAGAAGGAACAAGGCGAATATTATACACCACGTCATACAATCAAACCTTTCATTAGGGCAGTTTATACAAATTACCTAAATTGGGATATTGAGGAAATAGAAAGCAAAATCATTTTTGACCCTTTTTGTGGTTCTGGTGGCTTCCTCTATGAATATATTCAGTTAATCAAGTCAATGTTCGACTTATCCCAGAGAAATGTTGACGACATAGCACGAAAGACAGTTTGGGGAGTTGACAAAAACAATATTCTTGCAGCATATTTAAATCTTTTTCTTATCGGTGACGGTTCTGCAAACATTTTCAGAGTAAAAACTTCAATAAATTGGAGAAAGCAATTTCTGTATAAGAACCATCCAACAAAAAAATTCAAAGTAAATAAGCTAGCAAACGAAATTTCTATTAAGCATAATTTGAAATCATCGGCTTTAGATATTCAAACATTTTTAAAATTATATGTAAACAAAGAGTTCCCTTTTGATTTAGAAGACTTAACCCCTTACATCGACAATGATTCACCTAATCCAATAACTGATTATATCATTGAGAAATTGAATTACCACAAAACAGGTAAAACAGCCGATAATTTGGGTAGTGTAGATTTACTCATGACTAATGTGCCATACGGCAAAGTAACAGAAGCGAATGAGCAGGTTATAGAAAATGGAGAACCAACTTACAAAAATTCGCTTGAGGCAAATGGATTAAGAGAATGTATAGACTTTTTACGACCTGCAAAATTGAAAAATGGAAAAATTATCGAAGAAGGTGGAATTGCAATAACAATTATTCCAGATTCAATTTTAGAAAATCCTTCAAATAAACCTATTCGTGATTATCTGATTTCCCGTTGCAATGTATTAGGAATAGTAGGCTTACATCCTTACACTTTTTCACCTTATGCAATGGAGAAAACTTATGCGTTGATTTTTCAAAAAATAGCAACTGAACAATTTGACTACTACGCCAGAGTTTTAGACCAACCGTGTTTTATGTATTACTCTTTATGTGATGGAAAAGCAAATTCTCAAAATAGATTTAGAACAGACCTCATAGAAAAAACGAAAATCAAAACCAAAGACAATAAAGATAAAGAAGTTTTAGAATATACTCATAACGATTTTGAAGCTTGCTTTGACACTTTCGACTTTAAAAAATTGATTTACAAATCAAAATTAGAATGGGCTTGGGATGACAATTTTGCTAGTCTGAATAAAGATTGGGACCAAACAAGAATAACAGAAAGTTGGACAGGTAAAGCTTGGAAAAAACACGAAGGAAAAAAATGGGGTCGCTTCAATATTCAACGCTATCAAAGAGAAGTCGAAAAAACTATTAAGGCAAAATCACTACACGATAAAATTAGTGCCTTCTTTAGTTCATTAAGTGATGATAAAATTGAAGATTATGTTGGAAAAGACAACTACTCAAACTTTTTAAAAGAATTCAATGAAAAAGTAACTGTCAAACCAACTGATAAAGCCAAACTGGACGAAATATCTTTTATCAAATACTCTCGAATATCCGAAGAAGAAGAACTTCTGGAGCTCGTGAAATTAGAAGTGATTGATGATATTGACTTAAATCCAGACAGCAATAGATATTTAGGTTTAAAAAAGGAGAGAATAAACATCAATCAAATTGCTTCAAATTTATTAGCAATGGATATTCAAAATGAAGATGATGTCATTAACTTTTTCAGAAATGATTTCTATTCAGACAACACTGAACCAATTAAAATAATGGACAGGTTTGATGTTATACAAGGAACAGGATTTTCAAAAAGAGACGCTTATTTATATCCCGGAAATATTCCGGTATACACAGCAGCAACGGATGGTCCCGCCTACTTTGTTATGGAAGACATTCCTAAAAAAGTAAAGGTTAAAGGTCCTTCACTTATTTGGAGTAGAAAAGGAGCTAAAGCTGGGACAATACAACTCTTTGATCATAACACCGACTTTTATATTTCTGATGTATCTGGGACAATAAAACCGAAATTCAATAATATCCCTGACAACTTACATTTTCTGAAATATTATATAGCTGGACAAGTTAAGACCTGAACAGAATTAGATGTGCCACCTACACATCATCGAATGCGCGCTAAAAATCCATTCTTATACAATATTGGTGCTATTAGACTCATTATTTGCGATATTTTTCAACGGTGAAGTTTATATATGTGTAGGTGTCA
>JAPWVK010000083.1 GCA_029241965.1 Candidatus Methanophagales archaeon | reverse complement strand
TCCTTATATTTAGAAAATACTATCGCAAATGAGTACAAAACGGTTTTAAATAACTATAACAAAAATTATCTGAAAAAGGGGTAAAAATAGTAAATTGATTTATTAATGGGGATAGGATAGGTCTGCTTCCAGAGGCTCAGATATAAAATATGGATAAACACGTTTTAACAGGGATTGTGATTTTAGGAATAGTAGGCGTTAGCGTAATAAGCGGTTGTCTTGAGGGCGATACAGCATTAGACAAAGCCATAGACGAAGCCGTAAAGAAAGGAGACCCTTCAGTTTGTGATAAACTGGAAGGCGAATTGACTGATCGCTGTTATTACTATGTAGCTTCCAGGATGAATGACGCTTCTGTCTGTGCGAGAATCAAAGATCAAGAGTATAATGATTTGTGTTATTCCTATTTTGCTGAAGATCTAAAGGATGCTTCATATTGTGAGAATATCCAAGATCAAGGGAAAAAAGATAGTTGTTATTCGAATGTAGCTTCACGGACAGGTGATGCGTCACTCTGTGAAAAAATCCCGGTGGATCTGTTGGCTAAAGATAGCTGTTATTATGAGGTTGCCGTCGCCACCAAGGACCCGTCAATCTGTGAAAAAATCCAGGGTGTAATTTTTTCTGAGGAGTCCTGTTATTCTGGTGTTACTTCAATGGTAGATGATTATTGGTGCTGTCAAGAAGTCCAAGATCCAAAATCCAGAGATCTTTGTTATTATTCTTTTGCTAAAGAGAAGAAGAGTATGCGCGCATGTAATAAAATTTTTGCTATACGTTATAGAGATAAATGTTATTCCATGATAGCTAAGAATATAGTGGATTCTTCTATCTGTGATGAAATCTATTATCAAGATGTTAAAGATGATTGCTATTTTGGCGTTGCAGAAACAACATTGGACCCTTCATACTGTAAAAAGATCCAGGACCCATCCAAGAAAAGCCAGTGTCTTGACAGATGCTCGTAGAAGCACCAAAATTAAGTGTAGGCTAATATAATTTATGCGCTTTAGCAACAACACGGAAATCAAAGTTGATATGATTTTTGGTCTGATACTAAACCCTCATTATCACAAAAATCAGCTTGCTTTTGGTAGACACCGCAATAAGCAAAGGAGCGGATAAATAACCACCTACTCTTTTATTAATAGACCCCTCAGCATTCTCCGAACTTCTTTCGGCTCCGCTCTGCCTCTTGTATGCTTCATTACTTGCCCAACCAAAAAATTCAACGACTCCTTTTTGCCTGCCTTGTAATCGTCAACTGCACTTTCATTCTCATCCATCACCTTTAATATAGCAGTCTCTATCTCTTCCGAACCGATACTTGCCAATCCCTTATTCTTTATTATCGCCTCAGGGTCACCACCACTGTCGAGCATCTCCCTTAAAATTTCCGTTGCACCGCGCTCGGTAATAACGCCTTTCTTCAGATATTTCAGAATAGAAACGAACTCATCGGTTGAAATCCGTTTTGACGCTTCTCGCATTGTGATAGACCGATAGTTCAGCTCGCCTTTCAGGACATCCGCTATCCAGACGGCACTCAACTTCGGGTCTATCTTTGACGCCACTTCTTCGTAAACATTCGCTATCGTTATATCATAAGTGAGCGCATTCGCATGTTCCATCGTGATGGAATACTGTGTGGCAAATCTGATTCTCTTTTCATCCGGCAATTCGGGTATTTCTCGCTTTAACTCTTCTACTAAGCCCAAGATATGCAGCGGTACCAGGTCCGGTTCGGGGAAGTACCGATAATCATGTTCGAACTCTTTAGTACGCATAGAAATCGTTATGCCACGCACTTCATCGAAATGCCGCGTCTCCTGCGTTACTGCGAGTCCCCGGCGCACCAAATTCTTTTGCCGTGTTATCTCAAAAGCTAAAGCGCGTTCTACACCTTTATAAGACGAAATATTCTTTACTTCTGCTCTGTCGCCACCCGCCACCGATATATTCGCATCTACTCGCATTGCACCCTCCAGGTCGCCTGCGAATACGCCTAAATACCCCAATATGCTCCTCAGCTTGCCTAAGAATATCCGAGCTTCCTTTGGCGATCTCAAGTCTGGCTCGGTTACTATCTCTACTAACGGCATTCCCGACCTGTTATAATCAACCAGCTAATATTTCGCGGTATCTATCGTGCCTTTATATACTAGCCTACCGGGATCGTCTTCCATATGCACCCTTCTTATCCGTACCACCCGTTCTTTAGCACCGCCGTTTTCCGTATTCTCTATAGTCACAAGACCGTTCAGTGCAATAGGGAAATCATATTGCGTAATCTGGAAACCGCGTGGCAAGTCAGGATAATAGTAATTCTTTCGATAGAAAATAGTTTCTGGCTGTATGGTGCAGCCCAGAGCAAGTGCTATTTTTATGCCGTATCTTAACGCTTGCCCGTTTACTACGGGTAAAGCACCCGGTAAGCCCAGGCACGTTGCGCACACGTGCGTATTTGGCTCGGAGTTTTGATAATCCGTGGAGCATGAGCAAAATAGCTTCGTCTTCGTAAGAAGCTGTGCGTGGCATTCTAAGCCGATTTTTACTCCGCTTTCGCTCGCCATCTGCACCACCATATTTCTGTGTCTATCTGAACGACGAAGCAAGCAATGCACCACCAACTGCACCTATATACTGCGGATACTTCGGCACAATTACATCAAATCCCAGCACATCGTTCATTGCCGCAGGCACGCCCTCTACCAGTGCTGTCCCACCAACCTCTATCGCAGGCTGCCTTAGGTCTATCTCCTGTAACAACTGCTCTTTTACCTGTTCCACTACCGAATGACAGGTAGCAGCCGCAACGTCTTCTTTCCTTGCGCCACTCGACAACGCCGACACAAGGTCCTGGATACCAAACACGATACAGTAACTATCTGTCTTCACATTATTATAATCGCCTTCTAACGCTAACTTACCCATCTCTACCACGTCTACACCAAGCCTACGCGCGATCATCTCCAGGAACCGCCCAGAAGCACCTGCGCATATTCCACCCATTGTGAAATTATCAGGGATGCCATTATTTGCCGTTATTATCTTGTTATCCATGCCACCGATGTCTATTATCATTGCTTCGCCTTTCTCTATTCCCGCAAGATACATCGCAGCCTTGGAGTTTACCGTCAATTCTTCTTGTACTAAATCCGCTTTGAAATGCTCGCCTAATGCGTGTCTGCCATAACCTGTCGTCCCCAGCGCTTCTATATCTGATCGTTTCACACCCGCAATCTCTAACGCCTCCGCAAACACTTTCTCGCCCGTCTTTACCACATCCCTTGATGGTGACCAAGTCGCGCCTATCACTTCGTTATCCTGCATTATCGCCGCCTTTGTAGTTGTGGACCCGGAATCTATACCCGCAGTCAGCCCTTCCTGCACCTTCCGCTCCAATATCCATCTCCGTTTCACTATCGTAACAAGCGCTTCCATCCTCGTCAGCAGCTCGCCCGCTGTTGTACGCTCGGAAAAGGGATACAGAACAAGCGGCAAATTCGTCTTTTCCTGTATTATCTTCCGGATTTCAGTCCTTATCACCGCACCTCGTGGACACTTGTGACAACCCGCAACGAATACCGCATCTGCGTCTGCCAACCCTTCCGCAACCGCGTATCCGCGCGCCAACGCCACACTCAAGCCCATACTGTTCTTCATATCATATCCAAATTCGTCCACCTTATCTGCCACATAATCCAGGTCAACCTCGGGCACAAAAATCTCCGCACCTATCTCCTCCGCCACACGCTCTATCTCGTGCTGCACATTTCCATAGATAGTGCCACAAGATACTTGCGCTATTCTTATCCCTTCTTCCTTCGTCTTTACATCACCCATAAATTTAGACATGACATAGGATTAATTAAATCAAAACATAATTGCGTAACTACTACCACTACAATCACATTTGATTCACGGTACGGGAACACAAATTTACGCAGGTACGAACTTAGTCCCGTAGTAGATTATCCCCTTCTCGTCTTCTTCCCCTATTTTCCTGAACACATTTCGGACTCGCATCCCGATGCTTATCTCTTCAGGCTCGCAGATCACCTCTGATAGCAACCGAGGGCCCTCATCGAGCTCGATAATCGCTAAGGTGTATGGTATTTGCCTATTGAGATTCCGCGGTGCCTGATGAACAGTCGTATAGGTGACCACCTCACCGGTCCCCTTGAATTTATAAGTTTCGATATTTCCGTGCCTTCTGCACTTGGGACACACAATACGGGGGGGATAGAAGAAAGTCCCACAATTCACGCAGTGCGTACCCTCTAAATTATACCGGGCTGCTTGCTCCCGCCAGAATTTTGCTGTTGACGCCATTTCGTTATCATTTCTTCTATGTGTATCATATTATTTAAAGAATTGCAAAGTTCGTAATCTGCTTCTCCTTCGTATAACATAAATTGGGCGAATGAAACAGGGTCGCCTTGCCCTACCTTCATCTTCCTTCGCAACGCTGCGTGTAGCTCTACCAGAAATTCCGGCCCGTCCTTCCGCTCGTCCTTTATCAGGATTTCTAAGTCCGTTCTGATTTTATCATACCGCCCCTCGAATATCAAGTCTACCAACTCTTCTACTTTCTTCCTTTGAAAAAACGCATTCCGTACAACTTCTTTTATCGCTTTACCGTCAATCTGCAAAGAAATCGCCGATGCCGCTTCTAACATAGTTATAGCGGCGCCTGCATCTCCTCGTGCATATCTCTTCAACAATAATAACCCACCTTCTGTGAGTTCTGCCCCTTCAACCTTCGCTATCCGCTTTAGCAGCGCATCCATCGCATCGCTTTTAGCCAGCGACCTAAAGTAGAGGTTCAGGCATCGTGACCTTATAGCGGGTATTATACCAGAGGGCTTCGTGGTGCAGAAAACGAACCGGCTCGTCTTGTTGCTTCGCTCCATAGTTCTCCGCAGCGCTTGTTGTGCATTAAGAGGTAGCAAATCCGCGTTACTGAAGACCAATAGCTTAAAATCAGCGGTTATAGGTGCTAACGCTGCATATTCTCGCATTGTCCCCTTAAAAATATCTATTGCCGATTTCTGCTCATTATAAAATAATTTGAACCTTTCATCATCACGCAGCCATTTCTTACGCTGCTCCATGAAGTCCGAACATTCTATAACTACGAGGTTCTCTTCATAAGAGTCATATAACTCTGCAGCTACGGCATAAACCATAGAGGTCTTACCTGTGCCTTTTGGTCCCCAGAGCAATAGATTTGGTATTGTTCTTTCCTTGACAAATCCTTTTAGCCGTTTCACTACCGCATCCTGCCCTACGATTTCCTCTACACGCTTCGGTCTATATTTTTCTGTCCACATCAAAACTTTTTCTTTAACGTTGACTGACTATAAGCGAGTTTTCAACATATTCATATGAGCCTCTGGAACCGCCAACCAAATCTTTCTAATTTGCCTTTATTCCTGTAATTTCTTCGCTTTTGCTCTAAAAATTTGTTTACTGCCTTGTCAGCCTAATCCAAGCTCATTCTACGGAAAGCAGTAGGAGATCTCATGA
>JAPWVK010000082.1 GCA_029241965.1 Candidatus Methanophagales archaeon | reverse complement strand
GTCGCATTTTCGGCAATACAAACTGCCTTTTACAATCTCCCCCTTTCCTTCTTCCTCTTCTTCCTCGTCCACACTCAATTCCAGATCGCCCTTGCACATCGGGCAGGCGAGTATATCCATCAGCTCTTTTTTCATCTCTTCCTTTTGTCCCCTATTTTTAAAATATTAAAAAGTGATTTAATTTATAGTTATTCCAATAATAAATTGCAAATAACGAACCACGAGATTTCACGAGATTAACATAACACTTTTTCTTTTTTATAAATAATCTTGTGGAATAAACCCTTTCAGGGTTTGCGGGGACGTGGGCAGAGCCCACGATGTGTAATCTTGTGGTTATTCAACAGAAGTAGAAAGAATGGAGAAGAAAGATTTCGAACGCATTGCGTGCACGGTCAACGACCACCTGGAAATAATAGGCATAAATGGGCTTCCGGAGATAAAAGAAGGCGACAACATAGCTGATTTGTTTTTTAAAGCGCTGGGACGGAAAGAGCTGGAATTAGAGGATGGTGATGCAATTGTGTTCACATCTAAGATAATAGCGAAGAGCGAAGGGAGAGTCATTGACCTTTTTGATGTGAAGGTGAGCAACGATGCAAGGCGGATTGCAAACGAAATGGATAAAGACCCAAGAGTTGTTCAACTGGTTCTCAACGACGCAAAGGAGGTCGTGCGAGCCGAAAGAAACATTATCATAGTAGAGACAAAGCAGGGTTTTATATGCGCAAATGCAGGTGTTGATGTGTCAAACGTTGAAGAAGGAAAGGCGGTTTTGCTACCCGATAATCCACAGCGAAGTGCGTCGCGGCTTAAAAAGGAAATAGAAGAAAGAAGCGGGAAAGAGATATCTGTTTTGCTTGCTGATTCCTTTGGTAGAGCTTTTAGAGACGGCGTAACGGGAATCTGTATAGCGGTTTCAGGCATTCCCGCTGTGCTGGACAGAAGGGGCGAAGCAGACAGATTTGGAAAAATCGCAAGGATAACAAAAGAAGCGGTAGCGGATGAGATATGCGCGGCTGCGAATCTCGTGATGGGTGAATTTAGGGAAGGTATACCCGTCGTAATCGTGCGTGGATTGAACATAAAAAGGGACAAAGGCGAAATAAAAGACGTTTTGCTCAATCGCGAAGACGACCTCTTCAGGTAAGGTGCATGATGAGGATGAAAGTAATTGCTCAATATCTTGTGGTATAAATTCTAAGCACGAAACTCTAAATCCCAAACAAACTCCAATATCTAAACCCAAAAATCAAAACAACCCCTTTTCTTGGGATTTTGGATTTTGGTATTGTTTAGGATTTGGTGCTTAGGATTTAGGATTTCCCACCCTTTATTGAGCACAATCCATAAAAGTATAGTCCAGGTCGATAGTTTTTTGATGAAAAATAAAAAAGGAGGAGACTATTTAGCTATTATTTCCTCCTTCTTTGCGATTTACCGCAATTTTTAACTATTTATTTTTTAGGTTCTTCTTCTCCTCCTGGTTTTGGCTCTGTCTCCGTGCTCCTCTGACCAAAGTAGAATGCCACGATTGATGCGAGTATTGCAAGCAATGCGGTTGTTATCTCACTAACGGTTACAAAAAGAATCAACATGACGGCAATCAGGACAATAAGGCTGAATGCCAGCAGCGCTCTCACACTATGTTTTGGCAAGCCCAGTGCATGTTCGCTCTGAAGATTCTTTCTCAAAAGTCCTATTATGATAATAACAGGAGCTATGAGAACCAATGCGACAATGCCTATTAGCCCTAAAATCCAACCTGCGCCGGCGCTCGTTATCTTCGAGATTGGCAGCGTCACATTTGTCGCTTCATTTGCACTCGCTATCGCTACAAAGCAGAAGAATATTATCGCTATTATTAAGGTCAAAGAAAAAAGCCCTTTTCCCTCGTATTGCATCGCTTTATTCACATCTTTTTTATCCCTTTTTTTCGCTTTCATTTTTCACCTCCCAAAATTCAGGAAGTAGAAGGTAGTATATAAATTTTTCGGTAATTGCGGCTTCATCCCAAAAGTCATGTAGACCAAGGCAACACCCTGCAGATTATCTCAGGCGGGGGTAAACTATTTCTTGTTGAAGAGCATATACGCTAATTGTGGTATTTTTAGGAGTACCCTGAGGATACCAGTTTGGAATTACTGGCAGTTTACCCAAAGGGGGATTCCCAACTCTTTTGCCTCTTCAATATAGAGTACCCTTTTGATATTATACGCCAGTACTTTAATTGCAAGCTCTCGCCGCTTTAGCCAACCTTTTATGCTTTTGATGTTGGGACCAAAACACCTTTTGATGCTTGAGAACACAGCCTCTACAATGCTTCTTATGTGATATTCGTCCATCCATTCGTCAGGATTGTCAGTATACGCGTTGAACGATATTTGCCACGCCGGAAATCCTTTCGCCTTAGCCGTAGCATTTGCTTTGAAACAGAGAAACGGCTTTCCCTTTTTGTCCGCTACCGCTTGGCAGTTAACCCGGGATAAATACGCCTTATCGCCAGCAGCCTTGTTAAGACGGGGTAAATCTTTGATCAGCCGTTTGAATTCCTTAGAATCCGAGCCTTTCCAATCTATTATTGTGAAATGCAGAATTATCCCCGTCTCAACGTCAATGACGATGTGGAGCTTGATATAATCCCTTTTCGTGGATTTGCGTTTTATTCTAATGTCAAACCATTTGCTGCTTGTTTTAATGCTGAATCCTGAGTTATCCACTGCGACATCCATGCCTCTTCGCCTCATTTGAAAGGTAACGAGCCTCGACATCAGTCGAATGTAGGACATGGGCATTTTCGACATTCCTCTCGCTATGACACTATGCCCCGGCAGTTCTTCGACATTCAGATGCTGCACTACGAATGGGTTGGATTTGAGGTAGGCTTCTATTGTGTCATAGGTCCGTCCAAGGAATATCTTCATGAAAAGACAGACAGTGATGACCTTTGGGTCCCAGCAAGACCGCCCGAAAGAGTTGTGTTTCCATGGAGCGTTTGCTGCTGTTACTGCACTAATTAGGCATAGGATAGTAAGCCGATCCAGATCCCGGTTCACGTGGTTTGCTGCACGCGGAGAAACTCTTCTCTTTGGCTTTCCCATACTGAAATGCTGCAGCCATAGATTTAAGTGCCTTACATTTCCTATGTAAACTCTCACCTGTTGAGAACGTTTGTGCAAAAAGATGAAGATTCTACGTACTATTGAACTTTACCTACTTGTGGGATGAAACCCCAACTCGTTCAAATACCCTACCTAAATTAACAGCAGTAAACATTATTAATATCAAGAGGCGACAAACTATGATATCGGAGATTATCTTTATAGCGATTTCTATGGTGGCATTGTGGTTAGGCGCCCGCTGGTTAGTAGATTCCGCATCGCGAATTGCACGTTTGCTGGGTGTTTCGGACCTCGTAATAGGTCTTACCGTTGTAGCGCTTGGCACTTCTGCGCCTGAGTTCGCAGTTACTATATTGGCCGCACTCCGAGGCTATTCTAATATTTCCGTTGGCAATATCGTGGGCTCGAATATCTTCAATCTTGGATTCATATTAGGCGGGGTCGCTATCGTACACCAACTGCAAATAACACCGAAACTCGTTTATCGTGATGGCTTTTTTCTCCTTTCCATGTCTGGCTTACTCCTTTTCTTCTTCCGCGACCTGACGCTAAGTCGCATAGAAGGAGCCGTATTGTTCATATTCTTATTGTTATACCTGGGCTATCTTTTCTGGCGACGGGAACCCCGAGAAACGGAGGAAACTCCTGATGTAAACGGTTCGTGGAAAGACGTTCCCATATTAATTTTGGGGTTCACCCTTGTCCTTGGTGGCTCGTGTTTGCTGGTAGATTCGGCAAGTAGTCTTGCACGAGCCGTTGGTATATCGGATTGGGTAATTGGTGTGACCATCGTTGCTGCCGGCACTTCTGCACCTGAGTTCGTAACGTCGCTGGTAGCGTCTCTGAAAGGACGTCATAGTATAGCCGCGGGAAATCTCATAGGCAGTGACATCTTCAATCTGGTCGGCGTGCTTGGCTTAGCAGGTATGCTTCGACCATTACAGATTGACCCATCGGCAACAGGAAGTCTGTACATGCTTGTGGGTATGATCATTATAGTTATTTTATTTATGCGGACCGGCTGGAAGCTTACAAAGGCAGAAGGCGCCTTTCTCGTTCTTTTGGGTGCAATACGCTGGATTATGGACTTTAGCTGATGGGGTAGAGCAGGACCTAAGTCGCAGATCGGTTGCGCTCAAAATATAATCCGTGTGCTCATTCCGAGCCGCCGATTTCTATGAACTTTACCAATCCCTTGTCCATGTTTATAAAAGACCGGACTGCATGTCTTACCGCTTGACTCCTATTTTCAAACACGCCTCTCTCTACTAAAGCATCCAAATAATCCAAATTCGCCGCTTCTATCCATATCGTGACATGCTCCTTCCGCTCTTGCTCACTTTTTCGTCTCATATATGTAGCCTGATGTAGCCTTACCCTTTATATACTTTCATGTCTTTGTTAATATATTCATCACAATTTTTGTGGTGGCGAAGCGAGGGGAAGTTAAGGGATAAGGAAAAATCAGTATTGATAATAGTGCCATATGGTTTCTAATTACTTTTACTATCTCTTTTATTTCCTCTCTATTTAATGCGTGTTTTCTGGGTAGTATGTTCTGGTGATCTTTAGATATTATTCCAGAAGTGAAAGAGTTAGTCATGTGAGTTGGGAGATTGTTTGCGCGTCTTTGGAAGCCAATATCATTATTCATGCTATACCCTTTATGTAGGTATCCACATTTTGCAGTTCGTGGTTGATTATCTTTGATATTTACGTATAAGCATATAAAAAGTGGTTTAGCTGTATTATCCGGCAATTTTTGGTTTCTTCAAAAAAACTATGGAACATCTGAAATTAAAGTGTACGGTATCGCAAATTATTTGTAGCCCTTTTGACTTTTAAGAAAGTAAGAGGTGATATATATGGCACAAAAAGAACAGATAATTTATCATGATAGTTTTTTACAAATAGGGAATAAGTACCGGATAAATCTTACTGGAATTACTGACTTCTTTTCAAGAAACAGTGAAAATCAAGAAGTGAAGAAAATCAATAAACAAATCGCTTTAGAGAATGAAATTATGGTGAAGTTGGCACAATACCAAGAAAAGAACCCAGAAGTGCTATTTTCTGCATTAAGGAAATATTTATCCCGATATTACCTATATACCGATGATTCAGGATATATTGGCATAGCAGATAATAGTTATCCCGCCCCTCTATACTATGCGGGTGATATATTAGTTCATTCAACTAAGGCGGACTTAAAGATGGGCGATATTTTACATTTTTGTCAATATACACCAAATGGTTCCTTTTTGTTTCATGCCAAGTTCAAATCTGTTGACAGAAACGGTAATATAATCATAAAAGGACTTGAAGGTGGAGATGGGTTTTTAGAAAGTAAAATGATTTTAGGAGTTTTAATAGAAGTAATCCCGTTCAAAGAGGAGAGATGGAATAAATTATTTGATGGGTTGATTGGCGATTATGACTGGCTTAAGGATATGATTAAAGCATCTATTGATTTTTATAAGTCCAATGATGAGGTTCCCGAAGAGATGAAGAACAACATAATCCCTGAATTGGAAAGGAGGCTTAAAGAGTTAGAGCTGTAAATAAAAAGCCGTTGGTAAAGGATGAACGAAGAACTCATAAATGAAGTGGAACTGGCAGGTATTAGTAGTAGATTTATATCCTTTATTGTTGATTATGGTCTTCTGGTGACTTTTTATATAGCATTGATTTTGTTAATGCCCACAGATTCTGATAATGATATTCTTTTTTTACTATTTTTTGTACTTCTCTTTCTTCCAATAGGATATTGGATTTATTTCTTTGGTAGAGGTCAAACACTCGGAATGAAACTGGTGGGAATAAAATTATGCAAAACAGATGGAACATATCCAATAGGATATTTGGGTGGTTTTGTTAGATATATTGGTATGTGTATTTCAGGGGCAATTTTTTATTTAGGATTTTTATGGATTTTAGTAAATAAAAACAAACAGGGATGGCATGATATAATATCCGATACTTATGTTGTAAAAGACATTTTACCCAACAAAGCGGATTTTGAAAAAAGCTCGAAAACGGTGGAATATGCCTCCGAAGTATATAAAGGCGGAACGAGCAGCAAATTAAAATTACCCAACGGATACCGTGACCATGGAACAGGAGGGTTTAAGAAGATTTTTGGCTGGATTTTGCTTTTAGGGAGTTGTATGATACTTGGTACACTGCCCTTTGAATTTTTAATTCGACAAGCGGAATTTGAATCTTCGGCATATTTATTTGGCGTGCTATTCGTTTCTTTCATCATTATAGTTTTATTGATTTATAGTGGATGGCGATGGGTTAGAGATTCTGCTCTGTGGAATAATAGGGACTTTGTAGTTCTTATAACACTAGTCCTCATAATTGGTCTCATAGTAGGTGGTCTTCATTATGAAGGTTATATACCAGGACATGATATTACAACCCCATCTGCACCTTCTATAATAAATCCCCTATATTCCCCTGGAGACATTATAGGCGCTGATATAAACGATGGCAGCCAATGCATCATACTGGAATATGACAGAGGCTCCGACAAATATAAAAATAGGTTTATATGGAAAATTAATGATGACTGGGTCTATATCGCAGAAAATGACACATCAACGGTGGAGGATACGTGGGATAATAGAGAATTTTTGGAAGAGTATTATCCAACCAAGATGGCTCATGTCGAAAGTATTTCAGAAATCTTGGATTTTGATGAATATCGCTCCTTTAAATTAAAGGAAGCGTTGGACGCTATCCCTAAATCTAAGAAGCGAAACCCAATTCTGTCTGTTTCTACTTTGGAAAAAGAATTGCAATGGCTTCGTTTTGATGACTATTTTGAGGAGCATTATGAAGAAGATGAATGTGATTGTTCAGAACTCTCCGCTTACATGGAATGGTGGCTTGAAAGTCATGGTATTAACACCTATCTTGTGGTTGGGAATATAACCCCTCATCCAGAAATACGTGTAGGAATGTATATTTATGAAGAAAAAGAAGGTGGACGTCATGCATGGGTTGTAGCAGAACTTAAAGGAGAACCCGTACTTATAGAATCCACAGAGGCAAGAGTAATTTCCGACAAATTTAAACCCTATTATATAGAAGAAATGAGATTTGAGGATTTACAAGCTTTATTGATCTATTATCATGAAGAAGGATATGACATCCAGTCAGTTTTAAGTGAATACGATTGGTGGGAGGATTTACCGAATAAATTCCTATATAACTAAATCGATGAAAAACTACCAAAGAATAAACATAATTAGAACGGGTCAATACATCGTTCAGTTTTTTGATGACAAAATAATTTAACGCATTCTTTGTGATGCGTTATGAATGCTGAGGAAGAAGTGAGAATAGAAGCAGTAAATAGGTATATTAGGAGAAATAAACCGTCAAACATTTATAGAGAATGTGGCTGGTTTTTGAATGGCGTGTAGAAAAAAGAAACAACAGAGGCATAGAGAATATTATGTAATTCAAGACTTACAAGGCTAATTTTAAAAACAAATATGAAGAAAAAGAAGTTCTTTTTTGGTGGACAACTATTTATGCCGTCTGATGAAATAGAATAGGCGGGGGTAAATAAAAAGGATGGGTGAAGAAAAGGGCGTTTTGCTGGAGAAAGAAAAAGATTTAAAGAAAAATGATTGCCTACTTTCACGTGAAGGTTGGATAATGCTTTTGAGTGATGAAATTCAGAATTGTAATGTGTTATTCATGATGGTCGGGGTTCTGATCGTATCATCCCTACTCGCAATTATAGGTATTGTGGTTATGGTTTTGGGTTCTGCACTTTTTCCTCTTTTCGTCATTCTTGCTCTGTATTTCGGTTTGTGTTTCTTTATAAGTCACTGTAGGTTTCAAAAGAGATTAAGACCACTGATAAATACCCGTGAGGATATAATTTCTGGCAAACTGACCGATTTAAGCAAAATAAATAGGATATGGAAAGATTATATAAAGAAATATTATGGAAAGCTTTTAGAAAAATCAGAGATGGTTGAAGAAAAGAAAGAATGGAATGAAGGAGAAGAAAAATCAGAGGAAAAAGGTTCGGGCAAAAGCATTAATGAACAGAAAGAAGTCCTGCAAGCCATGCAAAGGGATATAAGCAATTCAAGTCAAAAAATTACTCGAATAGAACTTGGAATAGAGAGAACAAAATTTGTTAATTATTTGTCTGTAGTCGGTGGTTTTACTGCGGCGGCGGGTCTTGCATTGATAGTTACATTGATAGGTATATATTTTTCTCTTACGTTAGGCTCTTCTGCAATCGAATATATTTTAGTTTTTTCTGGAGTTTTTCTGTTGGGATTCGGTGCATTAATGATACTGGATACATATCAAGAGCTACCTCAAAAAGAACTTTTTTCTATCAAGAAAAACTCTTACATTATGCTATTATAGCTTTTTGTGTTTCCGTCTCAATCGTAGTTCTCTTTTTCATTTTATTTTTAATATGGTGATGCAGTTTCAGTCCGTGTTAATGCTGCTTGTTTTCCTTCGTAATGTGACTGGATTTTATCAGCAGTTAAAGCGCGGTTGTAAATACAAACTTCGTCAATTGTACCGTTAAACCAATGCCACATAAAATCATAGTTAATTCCATATCTACCTATTACAACAGAAACATCATTTAGTCTTGGGTCACCTTCAACATAGTTGCTCTCTTCTTTTAATTCCCCGTTAACATATAACCTAAGTTTTCCCGCTGTTTCATCCAGTACAAGAGCATAGAAACACCACATTCCCTCTTGGATAACGTTATCTGATGTACTTACATCATTGTCTTCAAATCCTCCATTGAATGCTCCTTTAGAATTAATCATCATATAATAGTTTGTTTGATAATTCACATCTTTACTCGCCCAACCTGTATATATCTCCTTATTTATGATAGTGGGATTACTAGGATAACAATAAGATCCACTACAAAGTATATTCCCAAGAGATCCTGTATCTAGATTTGCCCAAGCCATTATCGTAAAATCATGGTCAAGGTCAAGACTTGGCTCATCAGGAATTTCCACGTAATCGTCGACACCATCAAACTCCAAAGCTTTCCCGGAAACGCCGGTTGTCCAGGTTGCACCATAAATAGTGCCATCATTTCCATAACCAGATTCATCTTTTGCAATCGTTCCAGAACCCTCATCAAAATGCAATATAAGCACTGCATCTGAGGCATCGGGGGGTGTTAGAGCTATCGCGGGGATCCAATCATCATATCTCTTTCTGTTCACGCCTATAAACTCTGTACATGTGATTAAACTGCCATCTAAGGTTGTATGATTTTGTTTATGGATAATCTGTGGATAAGAGCCTGTTTTTATGGTGTAACTATATTCATTGTTTGGATATAACTTAAACGATTCAGAGAAAGAAATATTGTGCCAATCCCCAGTATAGCCCACCCATGGTAGGGTTTCGACACACCAAGAATCGTTATATATTTTAGCATATTCCGTGTGTCCACCTGTTCCTACGCAAGGATAAGTGTAAAGTTTGGATACCCTAATTGTTTGATTTAGCTTTATTGTACCGTTGTGTGTTCCTGAGAGGGAGGGGTATGGATTCTCGCTCTGTCCGGTCTCAAAAACATTTTCTGTTGCGACAAAGTAATTTTCCCAGTGTTTCATTAGTGGATAAGTGTCTTTATCGCTTTCTATGCTGTAGGGTGTATCCCAAATCCCACATCCATCTATCTCTTCTGCATATGGATACTTATCTTTATAATCGCTCCAGTAATTGCCCAGGTAGTTTGTGTAAGTGCAACCGTTGTAGGTATAGGTTATTTCTTCTGTGGAGTTCCAGATGTTGGTTGAATTCTCAGAATAAACAGTATCATTGTTGTTTATGAAATTGTTAAGATAAATTTTGTTGCTGTTTGATTCCTCTATCCAGATACCACTTTGGTTGTTGTTGCTGGCGGTGTTGCCCGTGAGCAGGTTATAGTTGCTCGAATCCCACAGCCAGATACCGTCACAGTCGTTGCCCAATACGTTATTGTTCGTGAGCGTGTTATTGGTTGAAGACATCAGGCGGATGCCATCCCAGTTGTTCAATGCGGTAACGTTCTCGATCTTCGAATTTGTTGTGTATGCAAATAGGACACCCTGTAAGTTATTCAGTAGTGTTAGATCCCGGACAGTGATATTTATGGAATTTACAACTCCCACAACGCCAGCATCGTCTGGAATCTGCTCATCCTGCCGACCAATCCAGTAATAGATCGGTTTTCCATCCACTGTGTTGCTGGTATCAATGTCGTTGTCAAAATCGGAATAACTATCACCCTCCACTCCAAAGTTATAGCGGTTGTCATACAACAGATTATTCCTTAAGGTGTTGCTGCTAGAAACGTTAAGGACAATGCCGTACTCGTTGTTGCAGGCAATATTCTCTCCAATTGTATTGCCGTTTGATTCCTCGATGTAGATGCCACACTCTCCATTGTTCTCAGCCGTGTTATTTACTATTGTGTTCTCACTTGATGACCAGAGTCCAATACCCTGATAATTGTTCGAATTTGCACTGTTATTACTAATTTCGTTACTGTTTGAGGCGTTTAAAACTATCCCATTGTAGTTGACATTGTTTGAAGCGTCATTACCGGTTATCTTATTACTGTTTGATTCCTCGATGTAGATGCCACACTCTCCATTGTTCTTAGCCATGTTGTTGGCCATTATGTTCTCGCTTGATGACCAGAGTCCAATACCCTGATAATTGTTAGAATTTGCACTGTTATTACTAATTTCGTTACTGTTTGATGCGTCTAAAACTATCCCATTGTAGTTGACATTGTTAGATGCGTCATTATCGGTTATCTTATTGCCGTTTGATTCCTCAAGGTAAATGCCGTTGTTTTCATTTGAGAACGCATTATTATTAAAAATAGTGTTTCGACTCGATTTCGAGAGATATATACCCTGGTAGTTGCCTGAAACAATATTGTTGGAGATGTCACAGTCATTTACGCCAAAGAGGAGAACACCGCAACTAAACGATGCGTCTTCAATGGTAAACCCGGTTATGTTCACATGGTCTGCGATTACCTCGAAGACATTGCCTTCAGAAGCACGAACAATCACGGAACCAGCCCCATTCTCAGATTGAACTGTTAAACGCTTGTAAACGTTTATGCTTCCGGTGTAAGTTCCAGCCCTCACTATAATAGTGTCGCCTGCGTTGGCGTTATCCACCGCGGTTTGGATGGATTCGCCGGGATTGACATAATGTGTTGTTGCCGCGGATACGGTTCCAATGCCTATGCACGCTAGCGTTGCGAATGATACCACCAAGGCTATCACTCGAATTTTCATTTTTTATCCCTTATTATTTCCCTTTCACATCTTAAGTCTTCAGTCACTTAAGCACAATTGCCTGTGACTTAATAACAGTGATACCATTTATCATATATAAATATTATAGAGACCTTTCAGATAAAACAAAGATGGTTAAAGCAAACAAAAAATTAGAGGAGGGAAAAGAAGATTTAGAGAATAAGGAGATCAAAGAAACTTTGCATAGAATTGAAACTACTTTAGGAAAATTAGAACGCGAAATGGCGGAGGGGGAAAAATTTACTTTTTGGTCTGTATTCGGTAGTTTCCTTATAGCGACAGGTCTTGGAATGATTAGTATTAGCATAAGACATGATCCCATCGCGACAGTTTCTGGAGTTTGCATGTTAGTGGTAGGCGGAGCTATTTTATGCACATGTTTCATCAAGTTCAAGAGAATAATAAAAAAAATTTAAACTCATATCAAGAATCCTTTGTTATTTTGGGTTTTGTTCTTATAAATTATTGTATTTTACACGATTTTGGTTCCATTAATTATCTGCCTGATTTTTTTGATTAGGCAATCCTTATAATTTTTCTCACAATACCGGTTCCTTATCAATCGCTTCCCAATAAACAATCTCATCCATCCTATCCACCAAAAAATCAATAGAAACGGGCGTGTAGTTTATCAATTCCACGCTCACATTTATCGTCTTATTTTCACCGTTTATAAACGGATACTCTTCGGGCTTGTTATTATGCTTGTGTCCGTGAATAACACACCCATCCCATTTTCTTACCTTCTTAGGATCGTGAATCAGCAAAAATCTCTTACCTTTGTAGGACAGAACGCACTTATCCGTATGCGGAACCGATTTGAGATAACCTTTATCGTGATTCCCAATAAGTAAGATAACATTCCCATTCAATTTTTTTCAGCCAATATCGTATTTTGGTTTTCTTCCTCCCCAAACCCAGATCACCAACGAGATACACAAAATCATCCTCCTTCACAACTTTATTCCCGTCGTCTATGAGTGTTCTGTTCATTTCCTCGACAGAAGAGAAAGGTCTATTGCAATATCTTATGATGTTCTTATGAACTAAATGCAAATCGCTTATGAGGTATATCATCACGACCACCCCAATATCCTTTTAATCCGGGTTAATAATTTCCTAAAGAATATTTTCATCTTAAATCTTAAAATAGTTTTCTTCCATATTCGGTTGCTCAATGCCTCTCTTCGATTCAATAACCTTTTGAGCATGAGGTCAAACTCATACAATATTTTACCATTTCTCAGAATCGTTATTCTCAAGAGATATTGGTTGATGTTGGGTATTTCTTTGCTTTTCAGGTATCTCCAAATGTCAGAAAATTTCCTATCAATGTCCTTAAAAGCGATTGTGGCGTGAAAAGCGAATTTCTTATTCTTATCCCCTTCTTTGAGTTCAACATACTTCATTAATCTCGATGCTAATTCCCACCGCAATTCTTCGAGTTCCTTTGAAGGTTTGATGTCTGCATAAATGACTTTACCCACAGGGTTATTGAAATATCTAAACCCTTTGAGTTTGAAATTTACGAGGTCATAATTTTTAGCTACACTTTCCACATCTCTAATCACTCTTTTTATATCTCTCGTTTCAAAGGGACCTGCCAATGAAATATGTGGAACAGGTCTTTTTCTTGTTACACCTTTAACATGAAATCTTCTTGCGACTTCAAAGATTGACCTCTTAATGTATCTCCTAGCGTATCCATGGAATCTGAATTGTATGAGGTAGTGTGACATTTTTATCTGTATCTCACTCTAAACATGAGGTGTTGGAACATAAATAGTTGGATGTATAACTGTAATCTAATACTGGGTATGACATTTTATGGAATAACGTTAATTAGAATGTTATGATGGATGAAGAAAAACGCCATAGAGAAGTTGAGAAAAGAGAACGATTAATACAAACATTTCTTATCATAAGTGGTTTTTTAGTGGCATATACCGGGGAAGATTTAGTGGCATATACCGGGGAAGAGTTTAAACATCCTCTTGTTGTAATCTTCTCAGGATACTTGATATTCACGATTTTATATTATGTCTTTCTTTCAAGAACTATAAACTATCGAATAATTGATCTTTTGGCTTTATTTTCTTCATGGTCTTACAGTTTATTAATATTATTTTTTCTTCACTCACAGTTAACTGATGGTTTTGGTAATTTGGGTTTTTGTTACTTATTCTTTTCATTAACCGCAATTTTTACATTTTCTCTGCTTTCCCCTGTTACCTGTGAGCGGATTGACAATTGCTTTAAGAAGCAAGAAGAAAAAATAGAAGAAAAACATCTAAGACCGCTAAAGGTAATTTTAAACATTATGTTTATAATTGGAGTGATAGTGATAATCCTAATCTTTATAGTTGTGACGATAATGATGCACAATATATTGGTATAATTCAACTTGGAATGAGGGGGGGGGGGGAAGTTCAAAAATTAATAGGCATAAGAACTGGATTTAAATCAATAAGAAACGTGCAAAAGCGGAAACAAATGACACATAAGAGAAGAAGGGGGACAGCAATAGTGGAGACAAGTAAGGGTATCCTGGTAACTTCAGGACATAAGAGAGTGTTTATTCTTCCAGGTGGTGGAGCAAATAAAGGCGAAACAAGAATGCAAGGTGCCATCAGAGAATTAAGAGAAGAAACAAGTTTAGTTGCGTATGCTGCAAAATATCTTTTTAGTTATGTTGGTTCAAAAAATAAAACATTCAGCGGGAAGCACTATTTTAGGGACCATCACAAAGTATTCCTGATAAAAACAAAAGGAAAAGCAAGACCGAAACATGAAATCAAGCACATTGCATATTACAAATCCAGGGGTGATATAAGAATATCTCATACTACAAAATCCATTATTGATAGATATTACAAAGGGAAAAAGCAAAGTATCTTTGGCTCTTCGCTATTTCATGTGGGTAGATGTAGTTAAGTGGCTGCCAAAAAATCCAAAATCAGAAGAAAAAGGAGGTTAGATATTGCTTTAAATATAAAAAGAAGGATTGAAAATGTTGGTAAGGTGATTGTGAGACCGCTTCTTAGGCGGTTAAACTTGACATAAACGAAGGACATTATTGATTTCGTCT
>JAPWVK010000081.1 GCA_029241965.1 Candidatus Methanophagales archaeon | reverse complement strand
TGCTTGCGTATTTGGATACATTGATACTCACATACCCCGATAAGAAGAAGTACCTATTTAAAAATATCGGATAATCACTCGGCGTTTCCCACAAATTTAAATATGTAGGTTGTTTTATTCAGAATGTGCGGAATGTGGGATATAGTATAGAAATATAGAATATATTTGAACGCAACGCGGTAAACCAAGAATGATACCCATCTCGAAACCGGAAATAGGCAAAGAAGAGATAGAAGCCGTAACCAAGGTCTTACAATCGGGGATGCTTGCGCAGGGCGAGGTAGTTGAGGAGTTTGAGGATAAGTTCGCAGCGTATATAGGCACGGACTACGCAATAGCGACTAATTCCGGCACCTCGGCACTTCATACCGCTCTCGCATCCGTGGGCATAAATAGCGGTGATGAGGTAATTACCACCGCGTTCTCGTTCTTCGCAACCGCATCCTGCGTGCTTATGCAGAATGCAACTCCGGTTTTCGTTGATATTAACCCGAAGACATACAACATTGACCCGTCAAAAATAGAAGCTAAATTATCAGAGCGAACAAGAGCGATCATTCCCGTTCATCTGTACGGTCAACCGTGCGAGATGAGTGAGATTATGAAGATCGCGAAGGAACATAACCTCGTGGTGATCGAGGATGCGGCACAGGCGCATGGTGCGGAATATAAAGCGACAAAAGTGGGTTCAATCGGCGACATAGGCGTTTTTAGCTTCTATTCCACGAAGAATATCATCACTGGTGAAGGCGGAATGATTACGACTAATAACGAGCAAATAGCCGAGCGTGCAAGGATGATCAGGAATCACGGCCAGACTAAAAGGTATTTCCACGATTGTCTGGGTTATAACTATCGGATGACGAATATAGCGGCTGCTATTGGGTTAGTTCAGTTAAAAAAGATAGATATGTTGAATCTGAAAAGGATGAGCAATGCAAGATACTATGGAGAGCAATTCAATCTGAAGAAGCCTTACGTTTCGCAGAATGTTAAACATGTCTTCCATCAGTACACGATAAGAGTAAAAGACCGCGAGAAGTTCATAGCGCATCTGGAAAGGCATGGTGTGGGCTATGGTATATACTATCCCGTGCCACTGCCGAGCCAGCCGTTATTCAACTCGGAGGGTACTTTTCCGGAGGCTGAGCTTGCAAGTAAGGAAGTGGTCTCAATTCCTGTTAATCCATCATTAAAAAGAGCGGATGTAGAGAAGGTGGTGACGGTGGTGAATTCGTATGAAGGGTGAAGTTAAGATAGGAAAAGGATGTGATATTCATGATACCGTGCTACTGGGCGTGGGAGAAGGCGACGAGGTGGCGATAGGGGAGAATGCACTGATACGAAGTGGAACCGTAATATATTCGGGCGTAAAGATAGGTAAAAATTTGCGGACGGGGCATAACGTGCTGGTGCGCGAGAATACAGAAATTGGCGATGACGTGCTGGTCGGGACAAATTCGGTTATTGATGGCGACTGCCGGATTGGAAACGAAGTGAGCATTCAAACAAATGTCTATGTAACCAAAGGTACAATAGTCGAGTCAGAAGCTTTTTTTGGACCTTGTGCCGCCACGCTAAACGACAAGTACATGCGATATGGCGCGGAATTGAAGGCACCGGTAATAAAGAAAGGTGCGCGGATAGGTGCAAATTCTACTATTCTACCCGGCGTGGTGGTTGGCGAGAATGCTGTGGTCGGCGCCGGCTCGGTGGTGACAAGAGACGTGAAGCCCGGAGATGTAGTGGTGGGGAATCCAGCAAAGAGGTTAAAAGATGTATCTGCTCTCGAATGAAGAGATAAAGGAAAAGGTCAAGAATAGGGTAGCTAAGATTTCGGTCATAGGTCTGGGCAGGGTAGGTTTGCCTTTAGCAGCCACGCTCGCGGATCGTGGGTTCGATACGTTGGGAATAGACATAAATGAAGGGTTGGTAAAGACGATAAACGCTGGCGAATCGCCGTTTGAAGATGAAGTGGGCTTAGCGGATTTGCTTAAGAGAACCGTAGCGGAAGGTAAGTTAGTTGCGACCGTTAGCTTGGAAGAGCGTGATTTAAACGTCATAACTGTGCCCACACTAATAAAAGAAGAAGAGCCGGATATAGATGCCGTTTTCGCCGTTGCGAATGCGATAAAAGCGCCACAGGGTAAAGTATTCAGCCTGGAGAGTACGGTACCGCCGTTGACAACCGAGCGATTCGGCGAAATTGTAGCTGAGAATACGGGTTACAAACCAAGAAAAGACTTTGGGATGGCATATTCACCTGAGCGGATTCAGGCGCCGCAGGTACTGAGAGACCTGAGAACATACCCCAAAATAGTGGGCGGAATGGACGAAAAAAGCGGGTTCATCGTTTCTGAGATTTATTCCTGCTTTGCACCGAGCATAATCAGGGTGAGCAGTCCCGTAGTGGCTGAGATAGATAAGATAACGGAGAATGCACAGCGTGACGTCAACATAGCATTCGCAAATGAATTAGCGCGGATATGTGAGGTTTATGGTGTGGACGTGTACGAGGTAATAAAAACGGCGAATTCACAACCGTATTGCAATATTTTGAATCCGGGTTTGGTGGGCGGGCACTGTATTCCTATGGACCCGTATTATATATTGAGCGCAGTTGAGCAGCGCGGCTACACCGCTAATCTAATTAAGGAAGCCAGAAGGCTAAACGAAGCGATGGTTGAGCATGTTGCGGGTATGGTAGAAGGTGACCGTGTGGTAATACTTGGGTTGAGCTTTAAGCCAGATATTAAGACGTTTGAGAATACGCATACGTTGAAATTGATTGATGCGCTGAAAGCAGCGCATGAAGTTGTGGTGCACGATCCGTTTCTGGATGAGGAGGTGTTTGAGTTTGAGGTGGAAAAAGACTTTTACAAAGCGGTAGAAGGTGCGGATTGTATTGTGTTGTCCACCGCGCATTCTGTGTATAAAAAGATGGATTGGAAAGAGTTGAAGAAACGGATGAGGGGTGATTTGATAGTGGATGTGCGTGGATTCTTTGATGCCGATGATGTTGAAGCGAATGGGTTGAAGTATAAAGGCGTTGGTCGGGTTTTTTCGGGGTTTAGATAAAGATAGATAATGTTGTACTTGTTTACCGCTGAGCACGCAAAGAACACAGATAGTCAGGGAGATTTTCACTCTATTTTTGTGGTTAGCTACACAATCACAAATAATATGTATACACCTCTTTATTAAGTTGCATACACATGTCCACCTCCAGCACAAGTACCAAAACATCGAAATTCATATCGCATCCACTCCTGAAAGAAGGAGTGGTAGAGCGCAGACAGTATCAAATAACCATAGCAGAAGAGTCAACGCGGTATTCTTTAATGGTTGTTTTACCTACCGGTCTGGGCAAGACGACCGTAGCCCTTCTGGTATTATTAGAACGGTTGGCAAAGGGAAAGATACTTTTTCTGGCGCCTACCAGACCGCTGGTCGAACAGCATTCGGCGTTTTTAAAAGAAGTTATGAACTTCGATCCCGCGCTTTTACAAACCTTCACCGGTACGGTATTAGCAGAAAAGCGAGCGAAATTATGGGAAGACGCAAAAATCGTCGTCTCCACACCGCAAATAATAGAAAACGATTTGTTGAGCGGTAGGATTAGGCTCAGCGATGTTGCACTGCTGATATTCGATGAATGCCACCGTGCAGTGGGTAATTACTCGTATGTTTACATTGCCGAGAAGTATGCGGAACAAACGCGAGAGCCATTAGTATTAGGTATGACTGCCTCTCCTGGTAGCGATAAGGAAAAGATAAGAGAAATATGCGTATCTCTGGGCGTAAAGCGAGTAGAAAGCCGGACGGAATACGACTCCGATGTTGCACCTTATGTATTTAATAAGGACTTGGAATGGCGTGCCGTGGAAGTTCCAGCAGAGATAAAGAAACAGAAAAGGATATTAGACGAGGTATTAGAGGTAAGGATAGGCGAATTACGAAACCTTGGCTTCATAAGGAAGAAAAGAGGTAAGGAGATCACAAAAACCGATCTTTTACAGTTACGGCGAATATTAGAGGCGCAATTGGTGGTACAGAAGCATGCGGACTTATACAAGGCGTTGTCTTTGCAGGCAGAAGTGTTGAAGATAAAGCATGCGATTGATTTAATAGAAACGCAGGGAGTATTCGCATTGAGACGATATTTTAACAGGCTAAGGACGGAAGCAGAATCAAAAACGGGTAGCAAGGCGGCAAAGAGGTTGTTTAAGGACGATAAATTCGTAGAGGCGATGAGTGCTGTTGCAGCATACGAAGGAGAGCATCCAAAGCTGGACGTATTGATACAGATACTGCGTGATGAGATGCGGGTTAATCCCGACACGAGGATAATTGTGTTCACCAATTACCGTGATACTGCGGAGATGGTAATATCTGCATTGCGTGGCTTGAAAGCAGAAAAGGAGGGTATAAGGGCTGTTAAGTTCATCGGGCAGGCGTCAAAAGTAGATGACAAGGGCTTGAAGCAGAAGGAGCAGGTAGAAATTATAAATAAGTTTAAAGACGGATTTTACAACGTTTTAATTGCTACTTCCGTGGCTGAGGAGGGGTTGGATATTCCGGCGACTGATCTCGTGCTCTTCTACGAGCCTATTCCGTCAGCGATAAGAACCATACAGCGTAAAGGCAGGACGGCTCGAAAGAAAGTAGGAAAAGTAATCGTGCTGATAGCAAAAGGAACGAAGGACGAAGCCTATTACTGGATGAGCAGGAGCAAGGAGCGTGCAATGCGGAAACGGATAAGCGAGATGCGGACGAGTGAGATAGTAGGGGTGGAAAAGGATAAAGAGCCTGAGATTAAAGCGAAGTTCGCTGCCGAGCCGCAACAAGAGGAACAGAAACAAATAACCGAGTTTGAAGACGATTCGATATTGACCATCTTCGTGGATCCGAGAGAGACGAGATCGGGCGTGGCAAAGTTTCTGGCTAAAGCGGGTGTGGACCTGAAATTGCAGAATTTGGGCGTTGGCGACTATATCGTATCGGATAGAGTCTGCATAGAGCGAAAAAGCACGACCGATTTCCTGGACTCGCTGGTAAATAAACGCAGGAATTTGTTAGAGCAGATTCATCGGTTGAAGACCGAGTATGAAAAGCCGCTGCTCATCATCGAGGGAGATTCAATATACGGGCAGAGGAACGTGCATCCAAATGTGGTAAGGGCGGTAATGGCTGCCATTGCCGTTGATTACTCGGTTCCTATAATACAAACGCGGGACGTTGCTGATACGGCATCCTTAATATATGTCATTGCGAAGCGCGAGCAAATGCCGAATAAAACGGAGATGAGTCCGCATGGTAAGAAACCGTCGGCATCGTTGCGAGAGCAGCAGGAATATATCATCTCCGCATTGTCTAATATCGGTATCGTGACGGCAAGGAATCTGTTGAGACGGTTCAAGACTGTTGAAGGCATTTTAACGGCCTCGAAGGATGAATTGATGGAGGTTGAGCACGTGGGTGATAAGACAGCCGAGCATATAAGAAAGGTGTTGAGCGCAGAATATAGGGAGTGAATACATGCATGGCAAAGGTGGATGAATACGTATCGGGCAAGATACTTGAAGATGCCGAAAGGATGTTGAAGGCGATTGAAGCCGTCAGATTACCACTTATCGGAAGTTCTATTGGCAAAAGACTACTTGAGAAGATAGAAAAGTTTAATCCCATGCAGATAACGATTGACGAGGCTTCAGCATTCATAAAAGACGCAAAAAAGGTTGCCGTTGGGCAGAGGGTTTGCTTCAGCTTGCACAACCGCGATTTTACGGAAGCCGTGTTTCTGGATGAGCTTGCGGAAGAGTTAGTAAATGTCGGGAAAGCAGATTACATGACTAATGAAGATGCAATAAACACGTTAAGGCGATATTCGAGCAGGAATCCAATAATTACATCGAAAGTCGCGGGGAAATACATGGAGATATGCTGTTCATCGCCGAGAGATTGCGTTTATTGGAACCTGGAAAGGACGGGGTTGAGGTGTTTGAGGCAATCGAAGAAGGGATTAAACGCAAAAGGGTGTGATTATGTCATGGAATAAGGTATACAAAGACGGAGGCAATTTTTGGGGTGAAAGACCAAGTGAATTAGCCATTGCCATTGTTAAATACTTACGGAGACATAAAACAAACGACAACGGGATCAGTATATTGGACATTGGCTGTGGCTATTGACGTGATGCCCTATACTTTCTGGAACAGCTCAGATGTAAAATTTTAGGCATTGACATTTCAGAAAAAGCTATTGCTATGGCTAAAAAAGCGGCTCTATCACGAAAAGATGTGAGATTTCAGTGTTGCGATTTCAGAGAACTGGGTAAAGGTAGCTACGATATTGTCTATATTTCGAACTTATATCATTTGCTAAGAAGAAGTCAAAGAGAAGAACTCAGAATAGCGGTTATGAAGGTTATAAAACCAACTGGATTATTATTTCTCAGCACACTTTCTATAAGCGATCCGGAACACTACAGAAAGGGGGTTCCCGTTTCCGATGAGCCTAATTCGTTTGTGGATAAGGTATTCCTTCATTTCTGCACCAGAACTGAGCTGGAGCATGATTTTAATTTCTTGAATATCCGAGAACTATACGAGCATGAGTATTATGAGCCTCGTGCTGCGGGTGAGACTCATCACCATATTTCATGGATACTGGTAGGAGTTAGATGAACTATCTATTTTCGGGAAAGGAACAGGCAGCGAAGAGGTTGCAAAAAATACACGAGTTGTTTTTCCCTGCCACAAAGCGTTTTTTACAGCATCAAATACCAAACCGAGTAGATATACCGTGGTAGATATGGGCTGTGGTATTGGACATACCACAAGAGCATTGAGTACAATTGTAGAAGCAGATGAGTTTGTGGGATTAGATAATTCAGTATATTTTATTGAACGAGCAAGAGAGTTGAGTAATGATCTTCCCCATATTAGCTATAAACTGCATGACGTGGCAAAAATACCTTTCCCTACCGGAAAGGCGGATATAATTTATTCAAGGTTTCTACTGACTCACATGCCTACTCCAAAAAGATGTATCAGGGATTGGAGCACACAACTAAATACTGGCGGATTGCTTTTCATTGAAGAAACAGAAGATATAAAAACGGAAGTGCCCGTAGTTAAGGAATACATAAAGATAACCGATGCTTTACTCAAATCAAACGGGAATATATTATTCATTGGTAAAATATTGGATAACTGGGACAGTCAAGGAAAATTGAAAAAGAGATACAGTGGTGTTGCTAAAGTTCCTGCATCAACCAAGCAGGCAGCGGAGATATTTTTATTGAACATACCTTTCTGGAAAGATACCGAATTCATCAAGGAAAACTACTACGAGGACATAGAGCGAATAGAAGCCGAATTGAAAGAGTTGTTAAAAGCGACTGAGGACAGAAATTCGGTTGAATGGGAAATACGGCAGGTGGTCATTACAAATACGAACAAATCACGAGATTGACACAAGAAATTGTACTCAATAGGAAATAGAATAGCCAATAGGGTACTAAAACTTGATTCCTATTATTTATCTCTCGTGAAAATCGGTGTAACCGTGTTGCAGTTTTAAAAGATAAATATCAACATGGGAAATAAACAGCTATGAAACCCGAATATCTATTTGATGGTAAGAAATACGAAAAATCCTCGCAGTGTCAGAGCGAATGGGGTAATGAGCTAATCGCAGGATTAAACTTGCGCGGTAACGAGACCATTCTCGACCTCGGCTGTGGAAGTGGACTTACAACAAAAGAACTCGCTGCACGAGTAGCTTATGGCAAAGTTGTAGGACTTGATAGCTCCCCATCAATGCTTGAAGCGGCAAAAGCGCATAAAACCGCGAATATGGAATTGCTGCTTCTTGACATAAATTATATAGCATTTGAGGATGAGTTTGATGTCGTATTCTCAAATGCTGCTCTTCACTGGGTGTTAGACCACGAAAGACTACTGAAGAATATCTACCGTGCATTAAAACCAAATGGCTTTTTGCGGATACAATTCGCGGCGGATGGCAACTGCCCCAACCTTATTGCGGTGCTCAAAATGGTTATGGAACTACCAGAATTCGTAACAGGGTTTAAAGGGTTCCAATGGCCGTGGTATATGTCCAATCCCGATGAGTATGAGAAACTACTTTCGGGCACGGAATTCAGGAATTACAGAGTCTGGGGCGAGAACAAAGACCGCTATTTTGGAGATGAGCAGTCAATGATTGGCTGGATAGAACAGCCGGGCATTGTTCCTTTTCTTGCTGTGCTTCCTGACGATTTGAAGCGGCTTTTCCGGGATGCTGTTGTCGAAAGAATGATAGAGAGAACAAAACAGCATGACGGGACTTATTTTGAAATATTTAGAAGGTTAAATGTGTATGCGGAGAAATAGAGGAGGTACTGTTCTTATTTTATTCTTTTTACTTGTTGCCCGATTATTTTTTTCTCCCAGCAACTGTTTCAGTTTTTCGTTCTGCTCTTTGTTCATAATTCTCAACTTTATCCCCAGAAAGGACGCTACCTCTTTCACGCTCATTCCAGAAGCTACCATATTGAGTAAATTTTTTCGGAATGACTATAATTTAAAGACAGTCGAGTATGACTGTGGCAATAGGGAAGGGATACGCATAAAGTGCTGAAACAAGATGATGTAAATTGTAAGTATTAGTGTGGGTGCGGGATAAATGCAATTATTATTAGAAGAAGCGGAAAAATTAGGCAATTTAGAAGAAGCGATATCCCAGAGAAAATCGCGGCGTGCATTCAAAAGGACCAAGCTGACAAAGAAACAACTTTCACGACTAATATGGTCTGCAGGTAAGGCGCCTTCCGCGGGCGCTACGTACCCTCTGGAATTGTACGTGGTAATAGGAGCGGAGTGCGTAGAGAGCATAGCTGCGGGCGTGTACCATTGCGTAATCGGCTATTCGCAGTTAGAGCGACATAAGAAAGGCGATTTACGTGAAGGATTGGCAATTGCTTGTTTACGCCAGATGTTCATCGCCGATGCGCCTGTCGCTTTTGTGATTGCCGCCGAATATGAACGGACAACTCATAGCTATGGCGATCGCGGAATAAGATACGTACATATAGAAGTGGGGCATGTAGGGCAAAATATATACTTGCAATGCGAAGCTTTTGGCTTGGCTACCGTTGCCATAGGTGCTTTTCTGGATGACAAAGTCGCAAAGGTTTTAAGTCTTCCCGAGGCGCATAAGCCGATATACATAATGCCCGTAGGTGTCGGTATATAATGTGAGCCCTTCGAAATATTAAGATGGCTGCATGAACTATACAGAATCATGGAACTTTTGACTGCGATAATCATTCTGGCATTGACGGGAGTAGGAGTGGGATTTGCAGGAGGGCTCCTTGGTATCGGCGGAAGTGTTATTATGGTTCCCGTAACTTTCTTTGTATTCGTTGCGCTTGGTGTTCAGCCGGATATGGCAATAAAACTTGCTTTTGGCTCTAATCTACTTGTTATATTTCCAACGGCAATCAGTGGGGCATGGGCGCATACAAAACGAGAAGCGGTATGCTGGAATACAGGAATCCGTCTGGGCATTTTCGGTGCAATAGGAGCGATTATAGGCGCGACTATTACTTCTCAGTTTCTCAGCGAAGAGATACTAATACCCGCATTTGGGCTCGTAGTGGGAGTTGCTGCAATTAGAATGCTAACGAGTAGGACACCAAAAGTAGATAGAGAACCAATGAACAGTCCTATTCTGTTTCCCCTTCTGGGATTTCCTGTTGGTATTATCTGCGGAATGCTGGGAGTTGGAGGGGGAATCATTATAATCCCTTTGCTTACGATAGCTCTGAAATACCAGATGCACCATGCAGTTGGCACTTCGCTATCTATGATGATCTTCACGAGTTTTGGTGGTGCTGTCGGGTATTTAATAAATGGTCTTTCTGTCCCAAACCTACCGCCTTTTTCCATTGGATACATTAATCTGGTTGTATGGGCTTGTCTGGCGATAACAAGCATACCCACTGCTCAGATAGGCGCGAGAACTGCACACGAGCTACCGGCAACGTGGCTAAGATATATTTTTATTGCTTTGATGTTTTACATAAGTTTGAAGATGATAGGCGTGTTTGAATGGTTAGGATTGCCTTTATAAAGAAAGAGACCAGAGAAAATGAACGAAGAAGAAGAGGAGAAGAAACTAAGCCTGCTGTTGGCGCACTGGATTGAACATAACAAAGAGCATGCGCAGGATTTCAAGCGCTGGGCGGATAAAGCAAAGACGTTTGACGGATTGGTGTATGAAGAGCTGATAGATGCGGTGAAACACATGGAGGAAGTGAATGAATCACTTTCTAATGCTCTAAAGCGTATGAATATTAAATATGAGGGTATAAGATGAAAGACCCCATGGAACTAACGCAAATCGGGGTAATCCACAGTCCGTATAAGACACCGGCAGAATGCCCGAGGCAGCCCTCCAAATCGGTGCAGGTTGCCGAGATAGAAGTATTTGAGGAATATGCAGAGGGATTGAAGGACATAGATGGTTTTTCGCATATTATCATCCTCTATTGGCTGCATAAATCGCAAGGGCATTCGCTTCTTGTTGTGACGCCGTGGGATGCGAAACAGCATGGTTTTTTCACTACGAGGTCGCCTAGAAGACCGAATCCAATTGGGCTTTCGGTTGTGCAGTTGATAGAGAGAAAAGGTAATATACTGAGGGTCAAAGGTGTAGATGCGTGTGATGGAACGCCATTGATAGATATAAAGCCGTATGTACCTGAATTTGATGAGAAAGAGATGCGGGAAGTGAAGATTGGGTGGCTTGAAGGGAAGGTGAGGAGATGAGTTCTTTATCTCCCTCTCTTTCCGCACCAAACCATCCGAACCGAGATAATGAAAGACAAAACCCCTTCGTGAAAATTAGAGTGCATTCGCTAGTGCAGGGGTAGTTTCAATCGTCCAATTTAGTACAGAATTCCTATTTTTCGGGTATTATAGGTGGATATTTTTTGAAGAATGTCACGAGATGCTGTCGAGACCTGATTTTGGACTTCGTGGATAGGATATATCAGAAAAATCATGTGATCAAGTAATTAGAAAGATGAAAAGGGTAATCATAAGATGATTTATCTCGAGGGTATAGGGGATTTTAAAGCGGATGGACCAAAAACATAGATGAATAGGATTATGCGTTATGTACGCGGAACGACCGGCGCATAAGCCGCTTGCAGGGTATACACCAACCAGCTCCTTTCGCAAAGTTTGCTTTCTGAAGCCAAAACAACCCCAAAGAAAGCCGCTCCTGCAAGTCGGTTGCATGCGTTTGTTGGGTGGCGCTATTATCCTTTTCCATATCGCCAACGTATTTCGCCACATTGACATTGAACCCACTCAGAGCCTTGCGCGTCAGCGAACCAGATCCACTTGTCACACGATGTGCATTTAAAGAATTCAAGGGCCTTCTCACATGAATCTATCAACTTCATTGCTTCAGGTCGTACAACGTCAAATGTGTGGGACGCACGATTGGCCCATGAAACGAGTAGGCAATCCACCTTATGAAGCGCATCAAGCGCATCTGAGTGAGTAACATAATCAGTGCCGACCTTTTTCTGAAAGCACTTTTGCCCATCTGCCACTAAGCGCTCTAGAAAGTCGTGGGCCATTCTCGTATCGTTCCTGTCAGCGCGCATAAAAGGTAGCCGGATTAGAAGACGCTCAGCAATGAGAGCAAGTTCAATATCCATAATCTTACGCGCGTCATTTCCAGCTGAATCTGGTCGTTCCTTGAGATGGGAACGCGCGTCATCAAAGGTAGTTGTTTTATGTGACCAGCGGATACCGATATCTGGGGTCTCGTAAGGCAAAAGCGTTTTGAAACCCCACGTCTTTCCCTCAAGTTGTTGGCGAAGCTCAGTGTACCACTCCCTATCATGGGTACGCAGTAGCACCTGGCGCTTGTTGAAGCACTTCTCTAGAACTTCAACGATCATGCCTCTATGGTTCCGATCAAAGCTGACAACCACATCGTCGAGTATCAGAGGTCGGTCATTGTCCGACTCTCGCTTTGCCATCGCAAGGAAGATGCAAAGACCAAGACTGTTCCGATACCCCTCGGACAAGGTCAGCCGTGGGGAATCTTGCTTGACACCAAAGAACTTAAGCCCAATATCGATCGCTTTATCTGTGTTTTGGGGAAGATAGAGACGTACATCTTCAATTGGCTCATCTGGATGCAAGATTGCCCACATATCACACAGGTCTTGTGATATCTCGCCGATAACTGCTTCGGAGCGCAATCTGATTTCCTCCCGGACGCCCTGTTCCAACGAGTTAATGAAAGAAATGAGTACCTCGGCACGAGCCGCAGAGGCTGCCAGATCTGTTGCCGTGATAGTATCTTTACCAACGGAGACTATCTCTTTATCAGTCGAAAGCTTCTGAACTTCTACGGGGGCGTCTTTTGAGTCGGCAGCAGCGGTGTCGATCAGTGGTACTAGCTTATCCTCGATCTCCTTCAAGTCCTTTTCTTCACACGAAGTGCGGAGTGCTTCGGCGTTGATCTGATCAAGGTACGTCAAGTTGTCGGCCAGAGGACCTTTGGAAAGTTCCTCTTTCCATAACTTCACATCCTCCTTGCTAAGGCTGGATTTGAGGGACTTCACATTATCGCTCAAAGTCCCAATGCTAGTTTTACGTGCGTTTAAGGTGTCGCGGAGTGTTTGGAGGCGCTCCTGCTCGGTTTTCACATGAGCCCGAAATGTCTCCACCGGGATCATTTGTCCACAAGCTGGACACTCCACATCTTTCTTGTCTTCCAGCTTTTCCACGAACTCGCCTGTTGCCGCGAGCACCTCCAATTTCTCGACTATGAACGGCTCAACTGCTTGTGCAAGTTCCACGCTAGCAGTGCGTATGTCATGCAAAGGGCTCTTGAGGTCACGCTCGCCTGCACTATGAAGTGCAAGATATCGCTTTTGGTCGACAGAGAACTGCCCAATCCGCTTATGAATAGCGGTCTCTAACTCCTCACAGCGAGGCAAAGCGTCCCGTGTGGTAACCTGATCAACGCAATAGCTTGAATGGAGGTCTCCAATCTTCGTGAGTATTTGGCCGTCACTATCGGCCCCGAAGGTCTCCTTGCGCTTTGTCTTTATCCTGCTGAGAGTGGTTTTGGCTTCTGTTAGCTTTGATTGTTTTTCAACAGATTTAGCGAGGTGCCGCAAATTCTCGGCTGCAATCTCCAGTTGGTGCAGACCGAAGAGTGGCAACAAAGCGGAGTATTTGCCCCCTTTGGTATCGTGAATGAACGCAGCTACTTCGTCCTGACGTAAGACTGTGCGACCATATCTCCAAGTATTCATCGCAATTGTCTCAGCACCGGAACTCGTGAATGACCCATCAGAGTTGATCACCACTTTGAGTTCCGAGTCGTTCTCGAATCTGATCCTCAACTCGGTCTTTTGACCCTTTGGCTTGTGGGTGTTATGAATAGCTTTCCCTTGGTGCTTGCCGCTGTACTCGTGAGTAAGATGTCCGATCTTGCCATTATTCAACACGTACTCGACAGCGTCCACAAAGCATGACTTCCCTGAAGCATTTTCGCCATAGACAACCAGCGATTTGCAGTTGGATTCCAGTGAAACTGGATCAGCAGCCCCGCGAAACCATGACATCTGGATGGTTTCGATCCTCATTCCTTCGCCTCCGTATCTGACGAAGCAGGTACCATATCAGCGACAAGCAATTTGGCAATGCTTGAGAGTTTCGTTGTGGAAAGTAGCTGTTCACTGAGTTCGTCGCCAAGCAATTTCTCCATTCGAACGGAGACCGCGTCGGTCACAGAGTCATGATTCTTGCGGGCTTCTGCAATTCGGGCTGCGATCCATTGAACGTCACTTGGCATTCGTATTCTCCTTGGGCTCCCCCTTTGAGGACTTGGCTTAGTACAAGATACTGTCAGTCCACCTAACCTTGCTTTTTATCGTTATTCTATTATTTCTCAAGCATATAAATAACCGTAGTAATTTGGCATACCTCTAGACTATCGGAGACGTAAAAATTCTTTCAGCTCGTGCCATACGTCCACCTGCGTCTTTTATTACATGGAACAGATGGCTTATCCTTCTTTACCATTAATATCCCTTACGGTGCATCGTCACCATGCACATCCCGCATCACTGAAGCAGGCATTCAAAACCGCGGTTGAAAAAGCGGACATCACGAAAAATGCTTCTTTCATACACTAATACATAGCTTCGCGACACATTTATTTGAAAATAGTTTTGACACCAGAACGGTCCCGGAACTCCTGGGCCACCAAAATTTGAGTACAACTATGACCTATCTAAACCCATCTAACATTTGATCCCGACAAACGGACTATCACGGTAAACACGCGTAAAAAGGAAAAACCTGAGGGTGCCTGGTCTGCCGATGCACGTTGGAGAGAAGATAAGAATAAGCCTGATCCTTTTTATGTTATTAATTTATGATTTTGATGAGGTGTATTTTGGCAAGATGAAAGCCCTACTAAGCGTATATAGCAAAGATAATTTAGTAGAATTCGCAACAGCGTTGACTGAACGTGGGATAGAGCTAATTGCAACCGAAGGCACGGCTGCTAAAATAGTGACTAATGGAATCGGAGTGACGAAAGTATCAGAGTTCACGGGTTTTCACGAGCTGCTTGACGGCAGGATAAAGACGCTGCACCCTCGAATTCACGCGGGAATCACAACCGGCGAGATAGGCATTGTTGCTGTGAACCTCATACCCTTCGACACATCGAGCGAAGACCCTCTTGCCACTATGGACCTCGGCGGAATTGCATTGCTCCGTACCGCAATAAAGAATTTTGAACACGCGGCGGCTGTCGTAAATCCATCGAGCTACAATGCGATAATCGAAGAGTTAATCAAAGATGGTGAATTGTCACACGACACCAAATTGGATTTGGCACGTGAGGCATCACAATATATATTGGCATACGACTCAAAAATTGATATGGTATTAAAGAGGATGAAATAGAATATGTGTAGTAGGTGATTTAACATGTCTGATAAACGTGGGGAAATAAGGGCGAAATGTATAGAAATTCTTAAGGGGCATGGATATACGGTAGATACATCAAACGAAGGAGCGGGGAACATCCGGATTTATCGGGAACACAATGCAGAAAAAATTGCGCTGGCTGATGTTGACATTGTGGGAATAAAAAAGGGGATTATACAAGTAATTGTAGAGATAGAAGAAAACGATACACCGAAGGCTATACTGGGGGCTGTAGCCGTTGTGGACATGGCAAATGCTTGTTTGGCCAAGACGTCAGGGGCAGATAGGAAAATGGTTCCTTTGGACGGGGCTGTTCTCTTTGTTGTCACACCAGCGAGTAAAGAGGCTGCAAAAGAACGAGCGCTGATGATGCTGCTACGAGATAGTTACAATTTTATGGAAGGCAACCTGCGTGACTTTATTGTGACTGATGAAGACGCATTTGAGAATGAACTGGCGGACTTGGAGTTGTATGGGGCGTGAAATGCAACGATGAAACCGGCAATATCTCGGAAATAGTAAACTTGTTTTTGTTGGTTCGGGGATGAGCGTAGATTATGCTGTTGCAGAAGCGATACGAAAAAGCGTTAGTGGTTAGAGCATCCGGAAGCTCACCCAACCAATCTTTATTAATAAATCGTATTTATTTAGCTAACCACAGATTACACAGATTTCCACGAGAAACCTTTTCTATCAAACTTTAAGAAAGTTTAATCAAAACGCTTCGCGGAAAGAAAAAGCTTTACCAAAAGAACAAACGTGTTTTCTTTTAGCACAGGTTTTCTTTTTTAGCGAAGCATTTTTGATAAACCTTTTCTTAAAAGGTTTTAAAGAAAAAGTGTTGTGCTAATCTCGTGGAATCTCGTGGTTTTTTAGATTAGCTATACAAATACAATTAATCTTTTTCGTCCCTTGCTTTTGCTTCACATCGTAGCTAAAGTATCCACTTTCAACATCGCCTCTATCTGCGCAGACGTAAATTGCTTCTGTGTCATCGCACCGACAGGACATTCCGGGATGCACGCACCACAACCTTTACAGAGAATAGGGTTCACATACGATTTCCTCACTCTAAGCATGATTTCCTCAAACTCACGCTCTTCTTCTTTCATCTCTATCGCGCCGAAGGGGCATATCTCTTCACATGCGCCACAGCCGATGCAAACCGCCTCGTCCACTTCTGCAATTATCGGCTCCACCTCCACATAATCTCGTGATAAGATGTTACAAGCTCGCGATGCCGCTGCCGATGCCTGTGCAACGCTATCCGGGATGTCTTTTGGCGATTGACAGCAGCCCGCAATGAAAATACCATCGGTAAGCGTATCCATCGGTCGAAGTTTTGGATGCGCCTCCATAAAGAATTTATCACCACTTTGCGTTATATTCAACTTCTTTGCAAGGTCATGGACATCCTTCCGGGGCACGATACCTGTTGCAAGTACCACGAGGTCCGCTTCCTTCTCTACAGGACGACCTTCACATATCGTTTTCACCTTTAAATTTCCATTCGCATCTTTATCCACATTTATCTCGTCTGTTAGTTCCCGCCTTCTGTAATTCACACCTTCCGCCTTCACACGCCAGTAGAATTCCTCGAATCCCTTACCGAAAGTGCGAGCATCCGTATAGAGCACGGTTACATTCGCATCCGGAATATGTTCCTTAACGAGATACGCTTGTTTTGCAATATACATGCAGCATACACGAGAACAGTATTCATTCCCCACCCTTTTTGAGCATATATTCGGGATTCCTCCTATTTCCTCTCCCCCCTCTTCCTTCTCTCTCGACCCCACACAGCTTATGAAAACCACCTCTTTTGGCTCTTTTCCATTTATCTCTATCCTTCCTTTTGTCGGACCTGAAGCGTTACAGAGTCGCTCAAATTCCAGACCTGTTATTACCTCGTCATATTCGTACCCGTAATTCGGCTCTAAAGAAGGATCAAATAAATCATAACCCGTCGCTACTATTATCGTTCCCACTTCTAACTCAAGTTCCTCGCCCTCATCATCAAAATTTATCGCTCCCGGCTCACACACTACATTGCACAGACTACATCGCATACATTTCGCTCGCTCAAGCGTATATACCAAAGGAACAGCCTGTGGGAACGGTATATAAGCCGCTTTTCGCGTTCCTAAATCCATATCAAACTCATTAGATATGGTCACGGGGCACACGTTCGCACAATTACCACAACCCGTGCATTTCTCTTCATCTACATACCGCGCTTTCTTCCTTACCACCACTCTGAAATTCCCGATGTAGCCTTCTACGCGCTCCAGCTCAGCATACGTAATCAGCGTGATGTTCTTATGTCGAGCTACATCTACCATCTTCGGCGTGAGTACGCAAGCAGAACAATCTAAAGTGGGAAAGGTCTTATCGAGCTGTGCCATGTGCCCACCCACCGAAGGCTCCCTTTCTACCAGATACACTTGAAAACCAGCATCTGCAATATCCAGCGCAGATTGAATCCCGGCGATCCCCGCACCGATTATTAATGCCGAATGAGTTACACCCACGCGCATTGGCTCCAAAGGTTCTAACAAGGATGCTTTAGCAACTGCTCTCGCCACCAGCTCCTCCGCTTTCTCTGTCGCCTTTTCCCTGTTAGAATGAACCCAACTGCAGTGTTCACGTATATTTGCCATTTCCATGCAATACGCATTCAACCCCGCTTCTTCACACGCCTTTCTGAACGTAACTTCGTGCATACGCGGTGAACAGGAAGCAACGACAACTCTGTCCAGCTTCGCTTCCAGTATATCCTTTTTTATCAGCTCCTGACCGGGATCAGCGCACATATAAACATAATCACGTGATATAGCAACGCCGGGTAGACTCTTTGCAAACTTCGCTACCTCTTTCACATCCACCGTTGCCGCTATGTTCGTTCCGCAATGACAGATATAAACGCCTATTTTCATCTTTTATCCTTAACCTTCTTCTTCTTATACCGCACTATTCTACTGATTTCATCTTTATCCACATCACCGCCGGTGAATTCAATCAAGTTCAAAAGCCGCTCTCCTCTCTCAGACCTGACGATTACCGTGCAATACCCTTCTGCACTACCTACCGAGCCGACAGAAACATCCGCAAGCCTCGCAGTAACGTCATCGCAATAACAACAACTCTCTACCACCATCTCTTCCAGATGGCTTATTTTTGTATTATAACTCTTTCCATTCACCGTAACGGTGCATACGCCCTTTGCTATCTGTATTTTACTCGCCGCGGTAAGCTCAATCCCAAATAACTCCCTCATCTTGCTTACGAACTTATCATGATAAAAACACTCGAAGCAGAAAAGCCCAATGGCTGTGAGCTCTATTTGCGGGACTTCTTTCAGCAAAACCGACTGTATTTTCCGAACCGCTCTTATCTCACAAGAAGTTCCGACAATCGCAATTCTTCTATGCCCTCTTTTCACCGCTTCCCCTATCTTAGATACCATGGGACATTGCACGTACTTAGTACCCTTTGCTTCTTTTATCGCCTCTACATTCTCTGCTATCGTTGGTACTGCATTGTAGCCACCAACCCTCTGTGCCACGATAGCGCAGTCGAATAGATCGTTTTCCATGCCTGCAAGCAGCATAGATGTGACTACCCCACCATCTTGCCCTTTAATCGTGGTTTTTCCGGCAATTAACTTCTTGTAGACGCCAAAAAGCTCGTCTTTCGTGCCTCCGGAATCCAAAAACATCTGCTCCAAACCTTCTACATCCGTTTCCGTCTGCGGGCATACATCATAGCAAGTTCCATTCTCGCTACATTTCAGCACCCCCTCCTTATCGAGCGAGCAGTCTTCTATTAAAACTGGAGACCCCGGTTCGAGTTTGAGATGCTCACAGAAGGAAGTGCAAGCCCCGCAGTATGAACAAAGATTCTTGTCAATTATCTCCTCTTTTAGTCCTTCAAATCCTTTGCTACGCAGTTTTTGCATTTTTTAACACCCTCACGGTATCGGGATAAAAGCTATGATTCTTACGCTCATTTTTCAGTTCATATAAAAAATAAATTTCCTTTTCATTATTATTATACATATTTAACCAACCGCTCGTGCAACTTAACCATAGCCAGCGTATCCAGCTTGCAATACTCCAGAAGGTGCTTTTTTAGCGTTTCGACTTCGTTATCTTCGTATTTGCCAAGCGCCATCAAAGCAAAAACCGACATTGCAGTAAAGCCATCCCCGATGTCCATGTTTTCATATGTCATCTCAGGCACCAATACCGGTAAAGTTCGCTTTATTGACGTGCGACCATGAAAACCGGGATGGGAAAAATTCTTTCTGATGATTGCTTCGAGGTCTACCAGACGACCGTTCAAGAGGTTCAAATCTGCTGCGAGGTCGGGATATAACCGTGCAAGACCGTTTATAATAGTCTTTTCAAACGAGGTATAAACGATTATGCTGCCTGCACCTTTGAGATCGAAGATCAAACGCTCAGCAAGCTCTAGTCGGCAATCTCTGCTCGGGTCTGCCAGATATTCCGAATGCGCGGTTACATGACCCGGTTCCGAGCACTTGTGTATAGAATATTGAGTAGGAAGCTGAGCATAAGGTGCGAGGTCGTGATACAACGGTATTGCGGTCATAACAGTCTCGAAATCCAGATAATAAGCTGGCCAGGATACGGTTTCTAAATCGGGTTTGAGCCGAGCTTCGATTTGGGATTTATTGGTTTGCACGCACATTTTCACTCTGTTCTGATTGCCGGTTAACGAGAACCCGGGTGGGATGTCCTCGATACACAAGATGCCGGATGCCGTTAAAGCATCAAACAGGACTTGGTTCAGGCGTGGCAGGTCGAATATATGGTTGGTAATGCCTTTTCTTGTGCAGTCATTGAAAAGATCACAGCCACGGCATTGTAATTGCAGTTCGGGTTCTGGTTTCTCGGGCGTGCGGGTTAGTGCTTCGAGTTCGGTACAGATAGGTTTGAAGTCTTCGACTCGGGTTTTTACTTCTTCTGTGTGGTTTAGTTCCACAAACAGGTTTTCGGGTGGCATGCCTAATCGGTACTCTTTTGAGATCAGTAATAAAGATACTTCTGAGATGTTGACACCGGAACGTTCGATTACCAAAGTGGTATAGGCCATGTCGTCTATGAATTCGGCTTTGTCGTTTGTACTGGCTTTTACTTCTGTCATGTGCCAGCTTCCATCTGGTTTGCGTGTTAAAATGTCGGCTCGGGTGGCGAAGTCGTCTGTGAGGAAGGCGGGCTCGAATAGTGTTTGCGTGTTTGGGTCGCGCATCAAATTCGGGGTCGTTGCAACTGCCGAGTCGAAGTCGCGGGTGGCGATCAGGGTTCCCTCAGGGTAGAGTGCGCGTGCACGTTTTCCTATTTCTTGGCCTTGTTCGATTTGGAATTGGTCGGTTGCGGTTATCGTGTTGTGGATTTGGTCTTGTCGCATTAGCCAGCCTAAGGTGGGGCAGGTTAGGGCTGTTAAGAAGATGCGTTTTGTTATGGGGCGCATGGTGGTTTTTCTCACTTTTAGGCAGTATGTTATCGGATAAGATTAATTAATTATGGTTCTACGTCTTCTTCAATATATTTTCCCGCTGCTAAAAGCAAATTCGCATAAAATTCATCTTTAATATTAAAAATTTTGAATTCATTCAAAATAATTATTATTTTTTCCAATATATCCAAATAGTATTTTTCCAAATCTTCTTTTTGGGGATTTGAACGAATTATTTCATGTGTATATGCAATCGGTACAAGTGTAGAATCCCAATATGAAACAACAGCTCTATTTGTAATTTTGCACAAATTGTTAAAAGCATCGGAATCATTGATATTGTTAAATAGAGAAGTAATTTTGTCGGCACATTTTTCATAAATTGGTCTCGCAACAGAGTTCCAAAATTTTGGTGTGCATTTTATATCTATATTATACGTCTCAAGTAGCCTTTTACAATGGTCTTGCCCTTCTGAATCTATTTTAGACTGATAAAAGCGATAATGCAAACAGATAGCAGGATAATCTGAAGGAGTATATTTATACATAGCACTTTTGCTTTTGAGGAAAAAAGTACTTAAACCAACACAAAATGGAAACCAAAGATCATCTTTAGGTGTCATGCGCAAATCATGAAATAAATAAGGTCCACTTCCAGATCTTATAGGTTCACGTTCAATCTGAGGATCATAGTGTTGAGGAATTAAGTCAACAATTTTTTGAACTTTTTCTGATTTTACTAATTGGTCAAGTGTTTTTATTATATTTGAAATAATATCTTGATCCCGTTTACTCTCTCCATTATCATAATTACGCCAATCACTGTCGTCCACATAATCATCAAATTTATAATCTTTTAATAATTCTAGAAACGCTTTAATCAATAACTCATCATGCTGGCTTAAGTTATTCTCGGATAAAATCTTGGTACACTGATATATTTTTTCCCAATGAATCATGATAAAGTCGGGATTATCCTTAATTTCATCAGGGATCAACAGATTAGGACATTTTGACTTTAATAGAATCAATTTACCATTATCAAACTTACTACAATAGTTCATATATCTTGGTAATTGATTCGGAGTGAAATCGGCAGTAACCTTATTTTCTATAACGGCAATATTTTTCCCGTCGCTTGATTTTAGAACTAAATCGGGCGTACTGTCGCTATCAATATGAATTTGTGTATATGATTCCGTCCTTGTAAAATCAAATATTTTGATATCAAACAATTCATTTATTATTTTTTCGAAAAATAGTGGCACATTCTCCAATAATAACGCAAATACTTCTGTTAAGAAATCTTCTTTTCTAGTTCTTTCTTCACTTATTTTGTGATTTTTTAATCTTGTAAAAAGATCATATTTCTTCACCATATTGATTACTTATCCTCTTAATATGTTTTTTATTCTCCTAGCCTTATCGCGGGTATCCAATCATCATACTCGTTTCCGTTCGTATCCACAAACGAAGTGCAAGTGATAGTTCCGCCTGCTACTGTCTTACTGGTTGCGTGTATGATCTGCGGATATGAGCCTGTACGAATGGTGTAGTTGTACGTCTCGTTTGCTACAAGCGTGAAAGAGCTATCAAAAGTGATGTTATGCCCATCTACTTGATAACCGTCCCAATCGGCTTCTGCTAATATGAACCCTGTATTATTCGCGATTATCACGTGCTCGGTGTGTCCACCCGTTCCTGCGCATGGATATGTGTATAACTTTTGCACTGTGATTGTTACGTTTGTCGTGATTGTGCCGTTGTGTATGCCTGCGATACTGGGATATGTTCCGGTGCCGGTGTCAAATACACCTTTGATTGCCGAAGGAACCACACCAAGCAGCGGGTCACCAACATAAAGCCTGACGATAATCGAGTTGTTAGCCACATCCCTTGAAAATTTCGCCGTACCGTTTACGGTGGGAAGTTCCGTCACATAATCCACTTCTACTAAGAAGCCACTGCCATCTTTGTAGACCTCGCATGTTTCTACATCGAGTTCCCCTACATATATCGTTATATCAGTGTAAGCGTCATCCGTTGAATTTTCCGAGGTGTCGTCTGTTACGTTTACGTTAATTACTATTGCATTAGTTAGATCGGTGCCGGGGGGTATTAAAGGCTCTATCTCGCCTGGCTCGGTAAGTTCGATGTCAACGGTAACTCCGGCATCTGTATGTTCATATGGAGGTGAGATCACGTTCCACACCCAAACCTGCATATCAGCCCCATTTGCATTTGTCACGATTGCCGAGACATTCCATGTTCCTTCCGCTGCACTCGTGTTCGTATATGTTGCTTCTGTTGCGTTTTCGTTTAGTTGCACTTCAGTGCCATTTATCTGCCAACTCACATTCACTGTTTGGTTTACAGTCACGTTGAAAGTTCTTGTAGCTCCTTCAATGTCTTTAACAGTTCGCAACAGAACACCTGTGCAATCGACTCAGGATAATATCGGGTATTAAGTGTTCTTCTACATAAAAGAATACGGATCTGCCGGCGTTCGTCGTCGTAGTGGAACGTCCCGGCGACCGAGTTGTTCATCGCGTCGTATACGAGCACGGTCTGCGTGTTGACAGACTCCGGAGCCAGGCGGCGGTCAAAGGTAATGGACAATGGCCGGGCCGCGTCGAAATCGGTCGCGCCGTCAACTGGATCGGTTTTGACCACCCGCGGCGCTGCTTTGGCCGGCGTAGAGTGAAAGCTGAACTTCTGGTCGCGGGCCAGGCAGCGGCTATCCTCGGCACTGACACCCCTGGGACTTCGGCGCACTGTCACCGTGAACCTGTTGCGGTGCCTCAGCGGCGCGGCCGGCTGGAAGCGAACTCGCCAGGGGCAGCTCTCATCGCGGCTTACTGTCCCCGCTACCTCCCGCCTCCGGACATCAACGACTCTGATGACCCTGTCACGAACCGATTCGGCTGCCACTACATCGCTGAATTCGACGATAATGTCGCGCTCGACCTCAACGTCGCGTTCCCCGGATGCGGGCAGGCTACCTACTACCCTGAGCGGCGTATCCGCTGGTGCGGTCCGAAACTGCCACAGAGCGTCGCTGGCCGTCGTCTCCCCCCCGATGTCGCAGATGCCGTGCTCGCCACCGCACACGGTGACAGTATACTCCCGGTCCGGATCCCGGGCCTCGGTGGGAAAGAAGCGCAGACAATTGCGCACCTGATCGTAGCTGACCTGACCGTCGCCCTTCTGGACCCGCCGCGCCAACTCGACCTCCTCGCTAGAGGTCAGGAGGGGCACCCGGCCGATGCTGCGCAGGTACATCCGCACGGAGTCATCCACCGGCACCGACTCGTCAGCCTTCTTCTCCTCCTCCTCCAGTTCGGCCTTCGGCTTCGCCGCACTGGACTCCGTACCCTCCCCGACGTTAATGCCCGCCTTCTGCAGCAACTGATAGACGCTTTCAATATCCGAGGTGTCCAGAAGCTCACACTCGCCCAGCACTTCCTGGATATCCTCGTAGGTCAGGTAGCCCTGCGCCTGACCAATACGAATCAGTTGCTGGACCTCTTTGAGGTCGCCTACTTCGGTTGCCTCGCTCTCCGGCAACTACGTCAACTCCCTTCGTCCGGCTCTGCCTTACCGGGCGGCCCCGAATCTTGGCCAGGCCGCTCTGTGTTACTATCCGCCCCGATGCCGCCTGCCTGCTCGAAAAATTCAAACTGGCCCTTACCCTGAAAGATAGTAACCAAGCGCCGGTACCGCTGATAGTCGGGATGCTCGTGCGTCAGCTCACCTGACTCAGCCAGCTCCGCTATTCGCTGTTGTAGCTTTCGAAAGTCCGCGACTGTTTCCTCCTCAGTCTCCTCCTCGCCCTCTGCCTGCACTTCGTACTCCTCCCGCAGTCCCCGCACCGCCCGGTGCTTGCGCAGCTTCCGCGCCCCGGCCCGCAGCAGCTCCCGGCTCAGATCATCCGGCGGCTCAGCGAGCAGAAGTTCTATAACCCGCTGGTAAATACCTTCCTGCTCAGAAAATTCATCAGCCAGGCGACGAGGTTCATACTCCTCCCCCGACTGTAGATGAGCTACGATCGCCCGCGCAATCGCGTAGTGCTCGGCAACCTGAAAATCCTCCGCAGAGACTGCCGCAAAGATTTCCTCGGCTAATTCCCTCGCCGCTAAAGCCGCAGTCAATAACTCGCGCTCCAGGTTCTCCCGCGGTGCCCCACCGCCTTCGGCGTACTGGGCGATGGTATCAGTGATAAAGCTGCGGTCGCGCCAGCCGGCCCGTCCTGTCCCCCGGCGTCTGCCGCCCTCCCGCGTCCGCCGCTGCAGTTCCAACCGCAGGGCCCTCTGCATACTCGCGGCGCGTTCAGGTTGCCCTTCGCTCCACCGGTCAGCCGCCCGCACCAGAAACTCCTCCCGACGGGTTCTGTCCGCCACCCGGCCCAGTACCTCTACCGCCGCGCGGGCCGCGCGGGCCAGCGCTC
>JAPWVK010000080.1 GCA_029241965.1 Candidatus Methanophagales archaeon | reverse complement strand
TTTGGCTCTTTTGACATGCATACGTGGCTTCCGGTGGCAGCGCGGAATCTCGCTATTGCGGAGGAGATGGACCTTGAGATAGTCGTAACGTGTAATGGCTGTTACGGGTCACTTCAAGAAGCCGACCACTTACTGAGAGAGAATCCAAAATTAAAAGAGAAGACGAATGAGATACTGGGGAAATTCGGCAGAGAATTTAAAGGGACTACAAAGGTGAATCATTCAATCGTGGTTCTTCACGACGTTATTGGTCTGGACAGGCTGAAGGAGAAGATAACAAAACCGATGAACGACGTGAATGTAGCGGTACATTACGGCTGTCATTTCCTCAAGCCGAGAGAGGTAAGGGGACACGGCTCTTCAGAAACTCCTTACATCTTGGAAGACCTCGTGAAGGTAACAGGTGCGAAAGATGTAGATTATAAAGATAAATTGATGTGCTGCGGTGCTGGCGGCGGAAACCGAACTGCGGATGCGGTTCAATCTCTGGAATGGATGCGTCAGAAACTGGTGAGCGCGATAGAAGTAGGCTGTGATTGCATGGTCCATCCCTGCGCGTTCTGCCATTTGCAGCTTGACCGAGGGCAAGAAGAGATGAACAAGGCTTTCGGCACGGATTTTAATTTCCCCATCCTCTTCGCCACGCAGTTCCTCGGTCTGGCAATGGGGCTCAGCCAAACGGAATGTGGATTAGACATACAAACTACAACGATGCCTGAGAAGTTGTTAAAATAGAAAAGAAAAAAATAAATTTTTTTCTTTTTTTTATTTTTTATTTATACCAATCTACCATAGCTTAGTAGGCCGTGGAAGGACCGCTTTGAACTGACTTTTCTTCTGCCGCAGGGCACGCAAATCCCCTTCTTTCTCTGTTATTTTATTTATTATCTCGTTCTTCTGCTCCTCTTCTGATGCCGCTTTTAGTTCGTCCACTAAATCGCCTATTTCCTTCGTTACCGCCACTATCTCCTCATCCTTTTCTTTTATTAATTCGTCTGGTACTACACCCATTTTATCATCCCTCTTATTGCACTCTTACATCAACCTATTATTTATATTTTTCTATTTTTACCTGCCTACCCTTTCAACATTATCTCTATATGAACATCTTTAGGTATGGGTATGCGCATGAGTTGCCGCAGAGCTCTCTCGTCCGCTTCCAGGTCTATCAGCCTTTTATGTATGCGCATTTCCCAATGGTCCCACGTTGGTGAGCCTTCACCATCCGGACTTTTTCTGCATGGAACTACCAGCTTCTTGGTAGGAAGAGGAATAGGCCCCGACATTCTAACACCTGTGGTCTCTGCGATATGCTTCACCTGCTGACAAATACCATCCAACTGTTTGTGATCCACGCTCGATAGTCTTATTCGTGCTTTTTGGCTATTCATTCCCTCTTCTTCCTCTTCTCTTATAACTTTTGCCTTATTAAATAAACTAAACCTTCGGCTTTATGTCTATCACCATACCAGCAGCAACTGTCTGTCCCATGTCACGTATTGCGAACCGCCCTAATTGTGGTATCTCCTTTACACGCTCGATAACCAGCGGTCTCGTCGGCTTTACCTTTATTATAGCGGCATCGCCTGCTTTTATGAAGTCCGGGTTCTCTTCCAACGTTGCTCCCGTCTTCGGGTCTAACTTCTTCGATATTTCTATTAGCGTTGATGCGACCTGAGCGGTGTGGCAGTGGAAAACCGGCGTATAGCCCACAGTAATAGCACTGGGATGCTGAAGTACTACTATCTGCGCGGTAAACTCATCGGCAACCGTTGGTGGCGTGTCCACATGCCCACAAACATCCCCTCGCCTTATATCAGTCCTGCCTACCCCTCGAACATTCCAGCCGATATTATCTCCTGGTATTGCTTCTGGAATCTCCTCATGGTGCATCTCTATTGATTTCACCTCTCCGGTCGTGGCAGCAGGATTGAAAATGACCTTATCCCCTTTCTTCATTTTCCCTGTCTCTACTCGGCCTACGGGGACGGTACCAGCACCTGTGATTGTATACACGTCCTGCACTGGTATCCTGAGTGGTAGATCAACTGGCTTGTCCGGCACTTCCATCAGGTCTAAAGCAGCTAAAAATGTAGGCCCATCGAACCATTTCATTTTTTCGCTGGGTTTTGTTATATTCTCGCCCTCATACGCGGAAACGGGCACGAATGTCAGATGCTCTTCCTTGTAGCCTACTGTACCCAAAAGTGCTAAAAGGCTTTTCTTCAACTCAACAAAACTCTTCTCATCGTAACTCACACGGTCCATCTTGTTTATAGCGATGATCAATTGAGTCACACCCAAAGTTCGTGATAAAAATACGTGCTCCTTCGTCTGCTCTTTTATACCATCCTTCGCATCTACTACAAGCACCGCAGCATCGGCCTGTGATGTCCCTGTGATCATGTTCTTCACGAAATCGCGATGGCCCGGACAATCCACAATTGTATAGTAATACTTATCAGTATCTAATCTCTGATGTGCAACGTCTATGGTAATACCTCTCTCTCTTTCATCCTTCAACGAGTCCATTACCCAAGCAAACTCGAATGTCGCTTTTCCCAACTCCGCTGCTTTTTTCTTGTATTCCTCTACCAGGTGTGGGTCTATCGCCCCTGAATCCATTAGTAATCGTCCCAAAAGCGTTGACTTACCGTGGTCTATATGACCAATCATTGCCAGATTCATGTGTTCTTTCTCTACCATTTTCTCTTCTTCTCCTATTTTTACTTCTAACTTACAACCTACTATTAGAAGATGTCGTTTATATTATTTGTTTCTATCCTATTCTATTTTATTCACCATATTCACATTTAAAACTTTCTCCGTATAACGCAAATGAGACCAAAATCCGACTGCATCGCTTGTTTGATAGAAAGAACGAAATATGAATGCGATATAGCACTTAGTGATGACCAGAAGAAGATATTCGTACTAAAGGAATTTATTGCCTTTCTTTTGGAACATTTCGATGAGGAAGGGAGGTCGCCTGCGTTCTTTGGTACTGAGAGGGAAAGGATATTAAGGCGGCATAGCGGAGTGGAAGATATTCATGAAGAAATAAAAAGGAGAAGCAACGAAGTGGCAAAAGGACTACTACCGGATGCTTATAATTTTTACGCGGCAGCGGGGAATAAAATAGAAGCGTTGATGCGGATAGCAGCGGCGGCGAATTCTATGGAATATGGTGTGAAGGGTTATCTATTCGACGACGAAGTCTTTAAAGATAAGTTTGGGCATACGCTAAACGAGAAACTTAATTGGAATGCTGATTTGGTAATACCTGCGATAAAAGGGCGGGATAAGATTTTATATTTGAATGATAATGCCGGCGAGGTATTTTTCGATGCGTTTGTGATAAAAAAGTTGATAGAACAGGGTAAAGAGGTGGTTGTATCGCCAAAGAGCGGTCCCGTACTGAACGATGCCACGGTGGAAGACCTGCGTGAAGCGGCTTCTTCTGTACACCTTTTAAAATCAGAGTTGTGGGATAGGGTAAAAATAGTTCCAAGTGGTGCGTGCATCGGTGTCTCATTAGAAGAGGCAAACGAAGAATTTCTGGATGTGTTTAGCGATGATAGATACCTGGTGATAGCGAAGGGGATGGGCAACTACGAGGCGATTTCGGAGTTTGAAGCTGAGCCTGCCTATGGATTGAGAGGCAGGTTGATATATGTGTTTAGGGCGAAATGCGAGCCGATAGCGAGTAGCATAGGGGTAAAAAGGAGAGAACTCGTGGCTAAATTCGTGTAGGGAAGTACGATGAAAAAAAAAGCGGATTTTCTTTTCTCGGCGGATGAGAACAAATTTCGAGAAGCGTTAAGGGATTTTCTTGTGAGAGTGGATGCGCAGAAGATCGAGCAGGAGATAAACGAGCGGGGTTTCTATCCCCGTGAGCTCTACGGTAAGCTTGGCGAAGGTGGATTCTTAGCCCAGGTGTTACCGGCGGGTTATGGCGGTAGCGGAAGTTTAACCTATGAAGCGATATTGGCAGAGGAACTTGGTGCTGCTTGTGTGCCGCTTGCGTGGATACATTCCACCTCTTCTTACGCATACGCAACGATCGCCAGATACGGGACTGAAACGCAGAAGAAGAAATATATGTCGGCGATGAAAAGCGGTGCAAAAATAGGTGCGATTGCCATAACAGAACCAGAAGCGGGGAGCGATGTGATGCGTATGGCGACGCGAGCTGAGCTGAAAGATGACGAATACGTAATAACAGGCGAGAAGAGGAACATAACGAACGGCAGTAAAGCGGACATTCTTTTAGTTTGGGCGATAACGAATCCGGAAGTTGACCCTGCTGTGGGAATGAGCGTATTTATCGTAGAACCTGAGAAGGGATTTGAAGTGCTGGAAGATTATAAGTTATTGGGCGGTTTTCCAGGAACGATAAATTCGCATCTCAAGTTTGATAGGCTGAGTGTGCCTAAGGAGAACTTGCTCGGTGGTGAGAACAAGGGCGCGAAGATATTGTTCGATGAACTTGCCATTGAACGTGCGTTATATGCCGCGATGCTGGTGGGTGAGGCGCGACCCGTGCTTGAGCTTGCGGTAAAATATTCGATGGAGCGGGAGCAGTTTGGCACAAAATTAAGCAGGTTCGAGGCGGTAAGCTTCAAAGTTGCGGATATGGCGACTAAGTTAGAAGCGGCTAAGTTGATGGTTTATCATACGACAAGGCTGATTGATGCGGGGTTTAACGCTGAGAAGGAATCGGCGATGGCGAAACTACTTGCGTCGGAAGCGTTTTACGAGGTAGCGACTAATACAGTGCAGATACTGGGTGGTCGGGGGGTTACCGACGAATATCCAGCGGAATGGGCGTTCAGAATGGCGCGACTCTCAATGATTCCCGCGGGCACGAACGAGATAATGCGGTTTATAGTGCAGCGGGAAGTTTATAAGGAGTATAGGCACAAGAGGGCGGGTGAAGACTGATGGTGCAAAGGACAAGGATATGCTTTTAAGTGATAGGCATGAAGAGAAAAGAAAGAGTAGAAAAAATTGAACCCTTTTACCACGACACAAATCTACAAATCATCTTTGCTGTAACGTTGATTGCGGTTCTGGGTGTGTCAAGTATCTCGCCTGCGTTTTATGAGATAGGACAGATATTTTCAAAGCGGGCAGTGCTCCTGCTGATTGTGGTATTCACGATTCCCGGCGTTCTCTTAACTCCAATTTTAGGCGTACTCGCAGACCGATTCGGCAGGAAAAGGATATTAGTGCCTTCGTTACTGCTATTTGGTATTGCCGGCTGCGCATGCACATTTGCCCGTGATCTTAACCTTCTTCTAACGCTACGCTTCTTGCAGGGTATAGGTGCTGCCGCTTTAGGCTCGCTCAACGTCACGATTATCAGTGATCTCTATTCCGGTAATCGGCTTGCTACCGCCATGGGCTACAACGCCAGCGTTATCAATATTGCAGTACCCAGTTATCTCCTCATCGGCGGCGCACTGGCGTCCTTAGCATGGTACTATCCTTTTGCACTATCTCTACTTGCCGTCCCTGTTGGAATCCTCGTTTTGACTTCTCTGAAGAGTCCTGAACCAAAAAATCATCAAGACTTCAAGCAGTATCTGAGCAGTGCCTTTCAGAGTATAAAGAATAGGCAAGTCCTCGTACTCTTCTCCGCTACACTCTTTACTTTCATCATTATGTACGGTGCTTACATCACCTCTTTTCCACTCTTACTCGGCGACAAATTCCATGCCTCGCCTTTTCTCATCGGGCTTATCCTGTCCAGCATGAGTTTGACCACCGCGGCAACATCTTCTCAATTTGGTAAATTAACAAAACGTTTTTCCGAGAAGACGCTTTTAAAAAGCGTTTTTTTCATTTATGCCTTAGCATTGTTCATTATTCCTTTCGTGCACAACATCTGGCTATTTATAATCCCAACAGCAATTCTCGGTTTCGCTCAAGGCATGAACACACCAAGCGTTCAAACTCTTTTAGCCCGGCTTGCGCCTACCGAACATCGTGCTGCATTTATGTCGCTCAACGGGATGACGCTTCGATTAGGACAAACCATAGGTCCGCTCTTAGTCGGTGCAATCTTCATCGCATGGGGATATGAAGGCACATTCTTCGTCAGTGCGGGTTTATCGGTTGCTATGTTTATTCTGGTGTTGGTGCTGTTGAAGTAAAATATAACTCCAAATGTCTACATAGTCAAAATCGTGCTTTGCCGGTCTTTGTTCAGCAGTATAACGTCAAATACATTTGATTATTTGGGGTTATTCTTCCGTTTTATACAGGAACTCAAAATAAAAACCATAATACACATAAATGAAGCAATAATTGCTACTAATATCCCACTCTCTTTAAAGGAGAGTATGAAACCCACAGTTAAAGAGCCCCAAAGACCTGTTGCATAATCTAACCTGTAAGAATCTTCTCCTACCCCATCAGGCGATACTACTAAACATTTTCCAATTTTATAAGGAACAAATATCCATACGAAACAGAGAAGTAGCCATATGAAACAAATCCAATTTATCGAGTTTAATTTCAATCCTGTTAACATTATTATCCCAACCGCAAGTCCTGAGAACACTCCTGGAATAAAACTACTGATAAGCGGGTAATGTCCAAACAATCCTTTGATTTTTAAAAGTTGCATAACTATCAGATAGGAGTATTTATTTATATAATTAACGGCCAAAATAGTCAATTTTGTGGTCTATTTCATAAATCATTGAGGCTGATGTAGGAGCCCTTCAAATTTTGATTTTCGCTTAAGTAGATTTGGCACGAAATTTGTAACTCGCTCAAGAGGTTTTAGTGTTAGGTCTTTGGCACACAATTTGTGTATATCCTCTCTTTGTACTAGATTCACCTACGTTTAGAATCAGTTTACTTTTTTAGAACTCGTTGCCCAAATATCATCGTTTTGGAAAGTTTTATAACTTCGTTGCGTTCAATACTTCTTAGAAGCGAATAAAGCAGAGGTTGGCCATGAAGAACAAATATCAAAAAGGAATAAGCGCGAATATACTTCTATTGGGCATTGTCAGTCTCCTGAACGACTTAAGTAGCGAGATGATTCTACCGATTCTACCACTGTTCATTACTATAGTGTAGGCTATAAATAATAGGACAATAACATGATTTTATGGAGTTAAAAGATATTGATTTAAAAGAGTTAGAAAAGCGATACAAAAGAGAGAAGGAGGGGAAGATAAAAGAACGACTGCATTACCTTCTTTTGT
>JAPWVK010000079.1 GCA_029241965.1 Candidatus Methanophagales archaeon | reverse complement strand
TGGAAGAAAAATGACATTTGTGTGCTATGAGAAGGGACCTCCGATAGAAAACGAAGTTTTTGGATGCAAATTATCAGATTGGAATCATCCTCTGCTTAGCCGCAGCTAACAATTGATTTGCACCCGAAGGGTGCTTTCTTGTTTTCTCTTTTCACCTCCTTTTTGTTTTTAATGATAATAATTAGCGATGTATAAATACGTTTTGATATTTCATTTATGAATAGCCAAAAATCTTCATACTTCGGACATACATGTGGGAAGAAAAAGCGTTTTGTCGTAAATCGCTTTTAAAAAGGTTTTTATGTGGGTATAAAGTAAATATGTAAGGGTGAAAAACAGCAATGGCAAGATTTCCAGAAGCGGAGGCGAGACTCTTCCGCGTGAGGATATGTATGGATTGTAATGCGAGAAATGCGATCAGGGCATCGCGATGCCGGAAATGCGGGTCAAAGGATTTAAGGATGAAATCCAGGCATTCAAATAAAGGATGATAGATGAGAAAGGGTAAAGTAATAGCGGTAGCGGGCAAGGGTGGCACGGGTAAAACAGCTATTACCGCTCTGTTAATACGTGAAATAATTAGACTGGGGGAAGATATATGTATATTGGCCGTGGATGCGGATGCGGATTCCAACCTGCCAGACGCGCTTGGGATTTCGTGTGATAAGACCGTAGGGGATATAAGAGAGGGCCTGCTGGCAGACAAGCAGCAAGACGTGACGTTAGATCTGAGGGCGCAATTTGAGGGTAGAATAGCAGGGATAATAGAGGAAGAAGAGTTTTATGACCTGCTGGTGATGGGTCGCCCTGAAGGTCCGGGTTGTTACTGCCCGGTGAATCATATAATGCGAATAATTATGGATACATTGACGAAGAACTACGACTACACGATAATAGATTGCGAGGCAGGTCTGGAACATCTCAGCCGACGGACGACAATGGACGTAGATGTCATGCTTGTAGTGCTGGATACGACGCGGAAGAGCTTAAGAACCGCGTTGCGACTGCGACAGATTGCGCAGGAGATAGACGTGGACGTTAAAAAAATGATGGTCATCGCGAATAAAGTACCGGAAGGTGCTGAGGAGGTGCTGATAGAGGAAGCGCAGAATTATGGCGTTGAAATAGAAGAGATAATACCTTTTGATCCTTTAATACCTGAATACGATTTTGAAGGTAAGCCGATTATAGATTTACCTGACAACGCTCCTTCCGCTGTAAGTGTAAGGCGGGTAATGGAGCGCATAGTTTAAGTTTAGCTAACATGCACATTCGAACAAACTATCTAATGTGCCTTTCCAACTGATATTAACTTTTTACATATAACGAAAAGTTGAAAAAGAGAAGGAGTGGAAACCGAATGACGAAAGTGAAGATATGCGGCAACACGACCGTAGAAGATGCGTTAATGGCTGCGAGAGCGGGTGCGGATGCAATCGGCGTGATAAACGTCGCCAATACAATGCGGTACATAGATTTAGAAGTTGCGAAGCAGATATTCGAGGCGTTACCAATATTTGTGTCGAAAGTCGTAGTCGTCTCGTTGGACGCAATGCCAACCGATGCGGTATACGAACAAATAAACGCAATAGAGAAGATTAGGGCTGATTACATACAACTGCACGGTGAAGAACCAGTGGAACTCGTTGCGGATTTACGTAAACGAATGAATAGCAGAATGCGATTAATAAAGAAGGTTGGTGTGGGCGAGGATAAAAAGAAATGCTTGGAGAACGCTTTAGCGTATGAAAGCGTGGTGGATGCGATATTGCTGGATACAGTGGTAGTAGGAGGGCGAGGGGAAACCGGTGGGACTGGAAAGGAACATGACTGGAGTATAAGTAAAGAGATTGTCGAGCGTCTGAAAAAACCGGTGATACTTGCCGGTGGATTAAACCCTGATAATGCTGCCAGAGCAATAGAACAGGTTAACCCTTTTGCCGTGGACGTGTCCAGTGGTGTGGAGCGCGAAATAAGAAGGAAGGATGATAAGAAGGTTAAGCGGTTCATAGAAGCGGTGAAATCGTCAAAAAGTCAATAAGTACAAATTCGGGTTCCTTTCTTCTTTTATATTTGAGAAATTGCAATAGGCAGGTAACCAATGCTAACGGAGAAGGATGTGTAAAATGTTGTCCAAACCAGACGAACACGGAAAATATGGGATATACGGCGGTAAGTTTGCGCCTGAGGTACTGATGACGGCTTTAGAAGAGCTTGAAGAGGCATTCAGCAGGGTCAATAGCGATAAAAGTTTTAGATCGGAGTTAAGTAGTCTGTTGAGTACTTATGCGGGACGTCCAACACCGCTTTACTTAGCAAATAATCTATCTGAGATGAGCGGTGCGAAGATATATCTAAAGCGAGAAGATTTGGTGCACGGAGGTGCGCATAAGCTGAACAATACTTTGGGGCAGTGTCTGCTTGCGAAACACATGGGCAAAAAGCGGATAATTGCAGAGACAGGGGCAGGCCAGCATGGTGTAGCAACAGCAATGGCGGCTGCGGTCTTAGGCATGGACTGCGAGGTATACATGGGCACTGAGGACGTGGAACGTCAGAAATTGAATGTGTTTCGGATGAAGCTTTTAGGTGCGAAAGTGAACCCTGTGGATTCCGGCTCTAAAACGTTGAAGGATGCGATAAACGAAGCCATGCGCGATTGGGTAGCTAATGTAGAAAACACGTACTACTTGATCGGTAGCGTAGTAGGTCCTCATCCCTATCCTCTAATTGTACGTGAGTTTCAGCGCGTCATAGGTAAGGAGACAAAAGAGCAGATATTGGCGGCGGAGGGTAGGTTGCCGGATGTCATAATAGCGTGTGTCGGTGGCGGTAGTAATGCACTGGGTATTTTTTACGAGTTCCTGGAAGAAAAAGAGGTAGAACTCAAAGGAGTGGAAGCGGCAGGTAAAGGGTTAGAGACTGGTGATCATGGTGCATCTCTTTGTGCAGGCACTGAAGGCGTATTGCACGGTATGTATTCAAAATTATTGCAGGACGAACACGGGCAGATAAAACAATCGTACAGTTTTGCTCCGGGGCTCGACTATCCGGGTGTGGGCCCTGAACTGGCGAATTTAGCTGAGTCGGGCAGGGTAAAGATGGATTGTGTTACGGATACCGAGACTTTGAGTGCGTTCGCGATTCTGTCTAAGAAAGAAGGGATAATACCCGCGCTGGAATCTGCTCATGCGGTTCATTACGCAATAGAAGAAGCGAAAAGACGAGGAAAAGGTAGTTTGGTTGTGGTGAATCTATCGGGTAGAGGAGATAAGGATACTTTTATTGTGGCAGAGGCGATTGGGGATAAGAACTGAAGACATCCAATCTCTGTTGTGAAAACGACACGAAAAGTTTATATATACCCTTACACCCTTAGAATTTCTGGAGGCAAAAAATGATATTTGAGATACTTGCGTTTATTGTTGGACTGGTATACGGCTACGTGAATCCGGGAAAGGAAGAGCGCTGGGAACTTTTCAAGAAGGGTGTTGTGTAGGGGATAATTCTGGGGATTATCTTTGGTGTTATCGCTTTTTTCGTGGGTGGACTGCTCTTTTTTGCGGTGGGTGCAATTGGTGTGTTCATAAATGTGGTATTCCTCGTGATTATATTCATTATCGGTACGTTTGTCGGTGACGTGTTGGAAGACGCGATAAAGAAGTAAAAAGCGAAATGAAACGCTTCTATACAAAAAGAGGAAAAAAGAACCTTATGAACTACAACAGGTTAGTGCTCGGGCTGTTTTTATGCTTGCTCTTCCTGCTGCCCGCCGCTGCTGACTCCGCAGACGTATACAACGTTAATCCCGCAGGTTATAAGATTGATGGTGGGAATTTCACACCCTGCGATAGGCCACTGGACGCAGCGTGGGAAAAAGCGGCAGCAGGAGATATCCTCGTTATCTATGCTGATAAGAACAATACCAAATCCATAGGGATTATAAAAAAATCTGAAGAGCCTATTTTAACTTCTTTTGGTACTTTTAGCACATACGTAAATCAAACAGGTTACAAGATTAATGGCAGACAGTTTATACGCTGTGATGCGCCACTGCATGATGCTTGGGAAAACGCATCAGCCGGGCAAGTCATCGTTATCTACGCAGATAAAAGTAACACAAAAATTATAGGAATTGTCAAAAAGCCGAAAATGACAATTTTAGGGTATTGGGGTGCTTTTCTTGCTGCTTTAGCCGTCTTGCTGTCCTTCTTCATCGTTTTGTGGCTGGGTTATAAAAATGACAATAAGTTAAATAAAGGCGAGATGAGAAGAGCTCTTACGAGTGCCTTCATTGTCGGCTTCCACATCCTTCTCATAATATCGCTCCTAACGGATTTCAAGACAGAAATAGTTGTTCCCGCATACGTCACCGCAGTCACAACCATACTCGGATTTTATTTTGGAAGTAGAACCGTTCAGCAATCGCAGAACGAAGAAGAAACAAAACCCGTTGTAGGAATAGAGAATGTAGAATTTAAAGAAAAACAGATAGCTATCACTTTCAGAAACGGTAGCAGCAAAGAGCTTGAATTAGATACAGTTTATCTGAATAACAAACCCCAAAAGATAGAAAAAACCAAAGTAGCAGCAAAATCTGTTAAAGTAATACCAACAAACATCGAATGGAAAGCAGGAACAAAATACTCTATTAAAGTTTGTAATTTAGAAGGCTCATGCTTCGAAGCAGAATCAAGCGCACCAAAAGAGGGCAATTGAGAACTTCTGTTTACCCACGCAACAGGCACAAGCATAACTAAAAAATAATAAAACCAACCATCCTATTTATTAGTTACACCGGGAAGAGTGAGTAATTGTAGAAGAGAACATGACCTTAGAAGAAACGTTCAAAAAACTGAATATTAGAAACGAAAAAGCGTTAATCGGCTTCGTAACCGCGGGCTATCCCACTGCGGATGCTACCTCAGAGATAGCAGATGCCTTGATCCGTGGCGGCGTGGACATTTTAGAGCTGGGTCTGCCGTTCTCGGACCCTATCGCGGATGGCGTCACGATACAACGCGCAAGTGAAATAAGTTTGCGTGCCGGGATGAACACCGATATTTATTTTGACGTCGCCGCGGGTATAAAAGGCGTAGATAAAGTCTGCCTTACTTATTACAACCTGGTATTGCAGCGAGGCCTGGAGCAATTCGTGAGCGATTGCGAATCCTCAGGGATAGGTGGCATGGTATTGCCGGATTTGCCGGTTGAAGAATCAAAGCCACTACTAAAGATCTGCGAAGGTTACGAAACCGATTTGATATTCATTATTGCGCCCACGACCACCGCGAAACGAATGGCAAAGATTCTGGATGCTGCTGCGGGATTCATTTATGTGGTGTCACTGCTTGGGGTAACGGGTACGCGGGATACAGTTTCTGATACGATACAGCCGCTTATTAAAAGTATAAGAGAGCAGGAAGTATCGGTGGGTAAGGAAGTACCACTGGCGGTGGGATTCGGCATCTCGCAGCCGGAACACGTAAGAACAGTTTGCGCGTTCGCGGACGGTGCAATCGTGGGTAGCGCATTCATAAAGTTAATAGAGGAAGAATTGGACTCACGAAATAAGATGCTTCAGCGTATAGAAAATTTTACACGGAGTTTAAAAGCAGGTACGAAGATCGCTTAGTTATTCACAGATGAACTAATATAAGATTAGGCGGTAAAAAGGAAATGGAAATTATAGACGTAAGAAGGGCGTATGGGATAGAGTGTTCGGAATTTTCGTACGGTATAGACAGCGTACTCTCAGTTACAGATGCGTGTGACGTAATAGACGATATATTGAACTCAGAGATAGTAAGACGTAAAAGTAATCCGCGGATCAAATTGCCGGCGAATCTGGAAGCGGTAGGTGCAATAGAGCAATTTGCTCTTAAAGGCACCGAACGGATTTTTGAAGTGAATATTGGGCCTGTTGCAGACGATATTGCAATATTAAAACGGCTTTGGGGCATCGTAAAGGAGAACAAAGGAAGCATCAAGGAAGTTTTGTTCAGTGTTAATGAAGAAAGTCATGGTCCAATGTGGAGTAATAGCATAAGTCCGGGTAGCGGGTTTGAAAAGGTGAAGAAGCGGATATTACACGATTGCGATGAGATGGAAGATATGGGTGGCGTGGAGGAATTTGAATATATAATGGCAATAATAGGTGAGCAGTCATTCGCACCGGTTTTCTGTGATATTGACTTCCTCGATACAAACATGGGCATCTATTACAACGGGGTAAGCAAAAAGCTAAAGAAGGAGTTAGCTTCGTTTGACTGCAACTTCGAGGTTTTGTTTGATGTTGACTGGAATATCAAATACCAGGACGAATATATGGGTTTAACAGATGTTTATGTAAACTGGTGTAGTCTGATTTTAGAGAAACGCGACGAGGATGTGGATATTTCTATAATGGGCCATACCGACCTCAGTGGCCAGGAAGAGCAGATACCCCACGCTGTGGCGAAGGTGCTAAAAAGAACGAGAAACAAATGAAGATAAGGAAAGAGGCGTTTGGCTATACCCTCTTTACAGAACAAACTTCAGGGAAGTCGGGTCAAAAAGCTTCGCCGTTTGTGGTTGAATTAGGCGAAGAGGCGATTTATGCTGCTACGACTCATCTCAGCGCCCCTGAAGTGGTTCATCTTTGCATAACGCGGAGATGCAATCGTGATTGTGAGTTCTGTTACGTGGAAAAAGATGATTATGAGCCACCCTCCGATAAATTAAAGGAGTTAATAGACCAACTAGCGGAGATAGATGTGTTTCAAATAGCGGTGGGTGGTGGGGAACCGTTTTTACGTGAGGATATATTTGAAATAGCAGATTATGCCGCCAAAAGGGATATATTATTCAATATAACGACAAATGGGAGTTTGATTGACGATTCTCTATCGAAGAGGATAAATGAGAATATAGATCATACGCAGCTAACCTTCACTGAATACGATGGAGCTAACCTGTACGCGGCATCTAAGCTTTCGAGGTTTGGCTTCAATCTCCTCGTGACACCGGGTATAGCATCCAAGCTCAAGGACATACTGCTTTTGCTCGATTCTTACGGGCCAGATAATATCTTATTACTGGAGCCGAAACCTACCGATTTGGAATGGTATAACCGGAGTAGAATAGGCACGGCAGAAAAGAAAAAGATTATCAAGACGGCAAAGCAAATGCAAAAGAGCATGACCGCAAAAATACTGGTAGATTCCTGCTTCTCTTTTGAATTAGACAACACGAAAGGCTGCATGGCTGCGCGTAGAATCTGCTATGTTGATTATCCTTATGTGTATCCTTGCTCTTTTCTCGTGTGCGAAGCGATGAGAATGGGGGATTTGCGAGAAAATAAGTTCATCAATATATGGGAAAAGGGCACCGCACTGGATACTTTCAGGGATATAGGATTGAAGGAAGCACTAAGAGAATGTTATTTATTAGAGGGGTACAAAGCAAAAGCAGTGATATAGATAAAAATGCCAAGTTTTGGGATGCACCTTGCTCTTACGCTTTTCTTCATCGCTGCGTGCTTGAAGGCAGAAGATAGGAAGTTCGCACTGGCTTTAATCCCTCTTGGGATCATATGCGACCTCGATTCTTATATCGGCGTGCACCGAGCGACATTTCATAACCTGTTTGTAATATTCATTCCCCTTATCGTTATGTTTATACTCTGGCGTTTACATGTCAATGCGATAAATAAATACTTCGTTTTGGCATCGCTGCTCATAACATTCCACATATTCTTAGATACTTTCTATAACGGGGTGTTTCTGTTCTACCCGTTCTCGGATAAGAGCTATGACATCGAATTCTGGCTCGGCCTGAAGGAAACGGGTTTGAGTGCCCTATTCCAGTGTACAGTCCCCGGGAAGGTAGGGGAAATAAATTATGTGGTTACTCCAACGCCCTCAGTGCCTGAGATAGCTATTATAAGTGGGATCGAATTTGTAGTGCTAATATTCGCTTCGATCACCTTCTTTTTAAAGTTCCAAGATACATATTCTTCAAGTTTTTTATATCAAAAACTGCGTATAAGAAAATAGCCCGGTAGTGTAGCGGTCAATCATGCGAGGCTCTGGACCTCGTGACGGCGGTTCGAATCCGTCCTGGGCTATACAACGGATTTAGCGTGAACATGCCGATAAAAACGAGTGAAACGGAAATAAAACATCTTCTGATGGCGTGGCTTGCTCTCTCTTTCGCGTTTACCGTGCTAATCAAGCGCTGGATGCCGCTGGGCGATAGACAAAGTTGGCTTGCAATTTTTATTCTTTCTGCGATTACTGTTGGCTCTGCTTTTATTCTCCATGAATTATCTCACAAGTTCGTGGCGCAGCGGTATGGAAGCTGGTCCGAATTCCGAATGGAACCGAACATGCTTTTGCTTGCTGTTGTAATCCCTTTCTTTGTGCCTTTCATATTCGCAGCGCCTGGTGCTGTTATGATATTCAATCCGTATTTAACGCGAGAAGAAAGCGGAAAGATAGCGATAGCAGGACCGTTGATGAACATAGCATTAGCCTTACTTTTCTTGCCCCTTTTCATCCTTGCGCCTTACGGTATTCTTAACGAAATAGGCAGGTTTGGGGTACTGATAAACACATGGCTTGCTCTTTTCAATATGATTCCCGCTAGCGTATTGGATGGAAAGAAGGTGTTAGCCTGGGATAAGAGAGTATATGGAGTTGTTTTGATTTTTTCACTTATTGTGCTGGCGTTGAGTTGGACCATTATATGAAAGTTTGGATACGGGCAATAAAATCTCCACAGGAAATGCACCCGAAAAGTTTATAAGAGTGTTTTTTAATATGTAGTTAACACATGTTAATAGCATATGGTGAAAAACGCTGTAGGATTTAGGAGGTGATACGAAAAAATGAAAAAAGAACTGGCAATAGCAATAGGATTAGTTCTGCTGATAGCTTCGGTGCCTTACGCAACGGCAACAACGAGTGTAGCGGGTCCCAGCAGGGTAGCTAATGAATCTACTTTTACCGTTACGATTGGAACCGATTTAAACACAGTAGAAGCGGCTCATGTGAACATAACCTATCCCTCGGACCTAACAATGGATACTACAAGAGCAGACCCTGAGAGACGCTTTGATTTAGTTGAGAGTCAGACAGGCGGAAACGCCACTACGGGCTGGGTTGACATAATAATGGCAAAACAAGATGGCTTTACTGGTAGCCCTACCTTTGCTGAAATAGAGTTCACTGCCACAAAGAAAGGGAATTACACCATAAATGTTTCGGCAAGAATAAACGGTGCTGATGATGAGACAGAACCTCTAACTGTTGAAGTAATCGCATTGCCCGGTGATGTTAACGGAGATGGTAAAGTGAACTACCTGGATTTAGTAGGAGTTATAGACCATTGGGGCGAATCAGACACGATATATGACGTAGACGGAAGCGGAACTGTCGGGTATTCAGACCTAACATTTATAGTGAACCACTGGACAGGCTAAAAAAGTTCGCACAATATCGGGGCTGTATTACGAATTAATACAGAGCCACGAATCAAAGCGTTCTTTTTTTCCTTTCTCCTTTTATTTTTTGAATGCAAAATTATTAGAAATAATCGCCCACTCGTTCTATCGCTCTTGCAAGAAGTTCTGCGCTTTTATCAATGTCTTTCAGGCTTAACAACTCCACCGGCGAGTGGATATACCTTGTGGGTACACCTATTACTCCTGTGGGTATGCCGCTTCTTGTGAGATGAATTATGGCAGCGTCTGTCATGCCACCTTCGGACACACTGAGTTGATAGTCTATCTTGTAGCGAGCTGCGGTATCTTTAAGCCATTTCAGCACAGATGGCGGTGTAATTATACCACGACCCGAGGCATCGGATACGGTAATTACCGGTCCTTTATCTAACTCAACCGATGCGTCTTTCTTTTCTATCCCCGGATGCCCACCCGCGATGTCAGTATCAATGGCGATCGCCACATCGGGATCAAGATCAAAAGCCGAAGTTCGCGCTCCTTTTAGTCCTACTTCCTCCTGCACTGTGCCTACCGCATATACCTCGAATTCCGTATTCGCGCGTTTAAGTGCTTCAATCATTATTGCAACACCGGCACGGTTGTCAAAAGCTTTGCCTGTTACTCGATCGTTCTTAAGTGTGGCGAAATGTCGGTCTATGCTAACAGGAGTTCCGATTGTGATGCCCTGCTGCTCCACTTCTTCCCTACTGTTTGCGCCCATGTCTATGAACATATCTTCGGACTTTATCGGCTTATCCCGCTCTTCCTTCTTCATCCGGTGTGGTGGTTTCGAGCCTATAACGCCGGTCACCGTACCACCGCTGTCTGTATGCAAGACCACCCTTTGATTGAGTAACGTCTGGTCAAACCAGCCACCGATGGTTGAGAATCGCATAAAGCCCTCGTTTTCTATATACTTTACCATTAGCCCTATCTCGTCAAGGTGCGCAGCTATCATAACAGAAGGTTTTTTGCCCCGCTTCGTTGCTATCAAATTCCCTAACCTGTCGGTCTTTATTTCATCCACATACTGCTTTATCTCGGTTTCTACTATTGCCCGTATCGCACCTTCGTAGCCCGAAATACCGTGTGCATCCGCCAATTTCGCCAATATATCCTTTAGTTCTGCCATTTTTATCCTCACGTCACATTACAAATAAATCATTATCTATGCCTTTATAAAACACCCATTCGGAAATAAAACAAATGTGTAAATATGACCCAAGCTGGAAATAGTGCAGGAATACAGAAGAAGATGAAGATGGTCTATGGACCTGTCCCCTCAAGACGTCTTGGACGCTCATTAGGCGTAAATCCGATTCCATTCAAGATCTGCAACTATTCCTGTGTGTACTGCCAGCTCGGTAGGACAACCAATATGACCAATCGCCGTAGCGACTTCTTCCAGCCCGAAGAGGTCTTAAACGAAATTAGACAGGTAATAGAAGAAGGAAGCAGCCGAAGAGAAATAGATTTTGTGACCTTTGTAGGTGAGGGCGAGCCGACGTTGTGTAAAAGCCTGGGTTGGTTAATCAGTAAGACAAAAGAGCTGGCAGATATTCCCGTAGCCGTTGATACGAACGGGTCACTTCTTTACATGGATGAAGTGAGGGATGCTCTTTTACATGCGGATGTTGTTATGCCTTCTTTAGATGCGGGCACCGCTAGAACATACAGAAAGATAAACAGACCGCACCGTGAACTCAGCTTCGTGACGGTCATTGAGGGCATGCGTAAGTTCAGGCAAGAATATGATGGAGAACTGTGGGTAGAAATCATGCTGGTAGAGGGACTGAATGATACAAAAAGCGAATTAGAATCGCTAAAAGACGTGCTTGGTACGATAGAACCCAATCGAATCCATATAAATGTCCCGATAAGACCTCCTGCGGAATCGAGGGTGCTGCCGCCGGATAACGAAGCAATTGCACTTGCACATGCGATTCTCGGTGAAGGGGATGTAATAGATATTACCACAGAGGAGATCGGAGAGTTCTTTGCTCATGGATTCACGAATCCCGAAGAGGCTATATTAGCTATTATACCGCGGCATCCAATGAGAGAGGAGCAGGTTATAGAGACGCTAAAGAAATTAGGGTTTGGAGATAGCGTAAAGCGATTAGAGCAAAGCGGGAGAATAAAGAGGATTAAATACCGCGGAAAGGTTTTCTGGGTTACCGATGAGGAAAAGAGAGGTAACAGGTAATCTTTTTAACCGCGACATTGTACGGATTCGCTCTCGTCACATCTCAACGCCGATCGTTGCTTCCTCTAAGTACAGCTCAATTCCTTGCTCTTTTGCATACAATTCTATTTCTACCATTCCCGTAGTGTGGTTGGCAGTGACATTATAGTAAGAAGAGTTCAACTCCTTTTCAAGCGTCTTATTGAACCACTTTTCGATGCCATGAGAGTAGCTTGAATTGACTGTTAGGGTCATGTTTGAGTAAAAGAAGCCATCAGAAACGGTTTTATTGTTAATGCGGAGTAATCTTACGAGAGTAGCTTCTCCAGCTCTGCCAGCTACGTTCGCGCCTGTCAAATTCACCAATGAAATGTTTATTCTCGTTCTGTTAGCCGAGACATTCTGGAAAGAGATATTAAATCCTAAATCTAACGGGGGGCGTAGGCGTATAAATTCTTGGTCATCCTGGCTCTTTATCACCGCCCCGTTTTCGTACGTAATAACCTGGTTTGGGAAATAATGATAACTGCTTTTAAATCTGATAGTTCCAGAAGTATTTGCGAAAATTACGTTTTTATGCGAATAATCAATGCTTACGTTTATTAATGTAGGAGTTTTTGATGGTTCCCAGGTTATCAGCTCGGCGCGGAATTGCACGTAGCGATGCCCGTTGAGTGTGGGAAAAATCGTAGATAAATTTGTTCCGTTCTCCACTTCTACCCAAGGTGTGGATTTGGTCATGTTTGCATCCAATGCGGTGCGGACCTTCATTATGATTTCAGTTGCAGGCGGAGACGTTAGTGCATGCCAGGTGATGTTTCCATAAACCGTGCTGTTACTGCCCGTATTGTTGCCGATGGATTCTATGCATGCAGAAGCGTAGGGAGGACCAGAAAGAGAGAGGTTACCTGTGGTATCATTTACATTGCCATATTTAAGTGAGTAATTACCGGTAAAATTGTCCAAAGTCCATATGCCGGGACTACCATCACCTGATTCACTCAGTCGCACGCTAATATTTCCCTCGTTTGGCGAAAAGCTGAGAGTACCTGATGCAAGCGGTAGAGCGATGAAAGACTCTTTAGTGGGTGTCAATTTAATGGGAACGGAATTGTATGCAACCGAAGATTCGGCATGAATAAGCGAACTTATAGTAGAGCGCAATGCGACAAAATCGTCAGTCACTTCGGTAGAATGCAGGAATTCGCACTCTTTCGTCTCAATAGGTGCGTTGATGGATAGATAAATGGTGGTTGCCGTAACCGCGATCATTATGAGTAAGACTGCACCGATAGCAAACGCTTGTGCATCAGTAGATGCTGCGAACTGTTTTAAATTTTTAAACGACATCCAACGCAACCACTTTCTCGCCTTCCTTTACCGTCATTAACTTCACACCATGCGTATTTCTCCCCTGTATTGGGATATTACGCACCAAAATTTTTGTTACCATACCGTCAGAAGTAGAGATCATTAATTCATCCGATGGTTTTGCTTGCATTATACATACCACCTTACCATTTCGTTCACCAACTCTTATGCTAATCACACCTTTACCGCCACGATGTGTCTCTCGGTACGCAGCCAACTTCGTTCTTTTTCCATAGCCATTCTCCGTTATCGTAACGACTTTTGAATCGCTTAAACCGAAATCAACCGCATCAATACTTGCTATCTCATCGTCCTTATCCAATCGCATTCCTCGTACACCAGCCGCATACCTGCCCATTTCTCTCAATTCCTCTTCCTGAAACAATATCGCCTTTCCGTTCCGGGAACTTATGATTATACCCGTTCGCTGCCCACCTTTTATCAACGCCACATCCTGTAGCGCATCGCCCTTGTCCTTTTTAACCTTAACGGCGACTATGCCCGTTACTCGTATTGACTTTAAATTTGCAAGTGCACTCCTTTTCACGACGCCGAGTTTGGTAACGAGAACGATAAAGAAATCCTCGTCTTCCTTGCCCAATACCGCATCTACATCTTCAGGTATAGAAACAGCGGATACGAACTTTTCACCACCTTCTATGGCTACGCCCAGACCTGGAATGTTCACCAGCGTTTTCCCTTTTGCATGCCGACTGGTGGATAGGATTTTGTATACGTACTCTTGATACGCCCTGCCATATTCGGTAAATAGAATGAGACGTTCCCGGGTAGATGCACGTACGAATTTGATAATAGCGTCATCATCTTTCTTCTCTATCACGGCTAATCCTTTTCCGCCTCGCTTCTGCCGTTTAAATGTACTCGTGGATAATCGCTTCACATAATTACGCTGTGTAAAGAAGAGAATCACATCTTCCGCCTCTATAAAGTCACGCTCGCATAACTCCGCCACCGATTCCTCTATCATTGTCCTTCTCGCATCGCCATACTTGCCCTTACGCTCTATCAGTTCGTCCTTTATAATGCCAAATATCCGAGCTTCGGACGCCAACACCTCTTTTATCCACTTTATCTTCGCTGCTGTTTCTGTAAGCTCGGTTTCTATCTTATCGCGCTCTAAGGCACTCAACCGTGAAAGCCGCATATCCAGTATCTCTTTCGCTTGCTCCTCGCTCAGCTCAAAACGCTCGATCAATGTGGCTTTAGCGGTTTTACTATCACTTGATGCTTTTATTAAACGTATTACCTCATCTATATTCGATATTGCAATGATTAGCCCTTCTAAAATGTGCAGCCGCTTCTCCGCTCGGTTTAATTCATAATTCAGCCGTCTAATCGTTACTTCTTTCCTGTGCGTTATAAAGCACTCAATCAGCTCCTTTAACGTTAATACTTTTGGTTCACCGCCCACCAAGGCGAGATTAATCACACCAAACGTAGTTTCCAGTTGTGTATGTTTATAAAGATTATTTAAAATGATAGGCGCATTTGCACCGAGTTTTAATTCTACTACAATCCGCATACCTTTGCGGTCCGATTCATCCCTCAGCCCACCAATACTATCCACTTTGTACTTCTTTGCATATTCCGCTATCTCCGCCACTAACTTGCTCTTATTTACCTGGTACGGTATCTCTGTTATGACTATTCTATCTCGTTTACCCTTTGTTTCTATCTCCGCTTTTGCTCTTATCCTTATACTGCCCCTACCAGTCTCATACGCCTGTTTTATGCCCTCGTAGCCAGAAATGATGCCACCAGTAGGGAAATCGGGTGCTTTTATTATCTGCATCAATTCGCCTATACTCACTTCTGGCTCGTCTATCACTCGTATTATACCATCCACCACTTCTGCTAAATTATGTGGTGGCATATTTGTAGCCATACCAACGGCAATACCCGAAGAGCCGTTTATCAACAGGTTAGGCAACCTTGCGGGTAAAATCTGCGGTTCCTTAAGAGAGTTATCAAAATTATTCGCCCATGTGACGGTATCTTTATCAAGGTCAATTAGCAGCTCCTCCGCTATTTTTGACATCCGCGCTTCGGTATATCGCATTGCTGCTGCGGAATCTCCGTCAACACTGCCAAAATTACCCTGACCATCTATTAACGGGTATCGAAGTGAAAAATCCTGCGCCATTCTCACTAGCGCATCATAAACGGCAACGTCACCATGAGGATGGTATTTTCCCAGTACATCTCCCACTATTCTTGCTGATTTCTTATGTGGCTTATCACGAGTGACTCCGAGTTCGTGCATTCCGTATAATATACGGCGATGCACCGGTTTTAACCCATCGCGAGCGTCCGGAAGAGCTCTTCCCACAATCACGCTCATTGCGTAGTCTATATACGAGCTCTTCATCTCTTCTTCTACACTGACTTCTATAACTCGCTCACGTTCTTCTTCGTCCGGTTCAACTTCTCGCTCGTTTTCGCTCATTTCTTCACCATGCTTAAATTATTTATGAGTTCTGAAGTAATAAAAGATGTTGAACTTGCTCAATGAACTGTGCAAAATCCAAAATAAAAGGTGTGTTTTGAGCATTTGGTTATTTATATCAATTACGAATTATCAATTACGAATTGAATGTTGTATTTGATCTTCATGCTCTGTTTGAAAACTTTGCCGGGCCAAAATTCGTGTTTTTTCATTTTAAATGTTGTCGTGATTTTTCGATAAATTTTTCGTCCTATTTCTTTTATATGTGCTTATTTTCGCAAGTTCACCGGGCTTTTTTCCTTTATTTCACGAATAGAGTGGGAATATCAAATGTTTTCGACAGGAAAAGGGGCAGAAAAGCTTTTATGATGATTTGGCTTATTTAGTAGTTACCTTAAAGAGACATGGGAGAAGTGGAAGCGAATAGGGATATGGTAACAAGGCAGGATCTCCGTCATGATAGGCATACGGTTTCGCTGCTAACAGATCATTTAGTCTTTTCGCCGAAATAACGCGGGAAGGTATTGGAGGGGGAAGTCGCAGAAGCGGCGGAGAAAATAATCAGGGAAACCTGTAAAGAGCTTGATATTGAGGTTATAGACATGGCTGTGAATGTTGACCACTAAACCCTTTTAAGAAAAGCGTTTACGGAAAAAAAGTTTCGTAGTCCTCCGAAGTATTCTGTTAGTTGGATAGCGAAGCGGATAAAGGGGAGAAGTAGCAAACTGATAAGGGATAGATTTCCACAGCTTAAGGAGTGGTGCCCGGGACACCTGTGGGCGTCTTCTTGTTATCACTAAACCCTTTTGGAAAAAGCGTTTACGGAAAAAAAGGTTCCGCCGCAGGGATGGGAAGTGGTGGAGAAGTATATATCGGGACAGAAGGGTTACGATAAGACTGATACTGCGCCGGTAGTTGTGATAGATGAAGAAAAGGAAAAACTTAGAGCGCACAAAACCTGGTACACATCGCTCTATAACAAACTTTTTGGAGGGGAGTATCAAAAATAAAAAATAGAAAAGCTTTCTATACTCCTGTGATAAAAAGGTAGTTTAGGTCATTGGCACTCGTGCTTAGGTACAGGCCTTGTACTTAAGTACGGGGTAGGTCACTTCTTAATGGTGAACAGATACAAATTTGTAAATTTTAGAAACTTTTAAATATGAAGTAGAGAGTACAAGTAGATTGTGATACAAATGAAGGCGGATAAAAAGCGGAATGAGCGGACAAGGAACTTTGTTCTAAAGTTTAAAGAACCTTTATCTAGTAAGCTATTAAGTGATCTGTCTGAAGAGAGGACATTTTATACTAAGTACCGGCGACTTTTTAAACCTATTAAAATAGGTGACGAAGTGATTGGTTTGATTGTTGAAGACTCCTTCAACATTAATTATTCAATTGATCAAGGTGACATAACAGCCCGTTCATTCGTCCAGAGCGATGATGACGTAATAAAAAAACTGAAACTAATGGGTGATAGGATTATAGAACTATTTGATTTGGAAAAAAGTAGCTACGAAATCATTGAAGGAGATGATTTTAGATATTTGGAAAACACCCTTTTGGAAAGTTGGTTTAAAGATGTTGACATTATTAAAAAGATTAAAAGAGAATTTGAAGGACAAGAAGAACCACAACTCATACAAATTAAGTTTGCGATAAGAAGCACCGCTGGCGATAAGTTAATAAATTTAGTTCATGAAAATGCAGAAAAATTGGATGAAAAGCGATTATTAATAGAAGCGAATAAAGAATATTTACTAAGAATATTAAAGGCGATTGGTAAAGATGGCTGAATCAGAGTTGAATGATGAAGAGGAAACGCAAACTTCAAGTGTTAGACCTGAGTATTACCCCTCTATTTACCAAAATGGTTGGGAAGAGGAAACGCAAACTTCAAGTGTTAGTGGGTTTACTGAGAAGGAAATACTAAATGAAATTTTAAAAGAACTGAAAAAGCACAGAGAAGATGTAACTCTCAGATTTGACTCGTTAGACTCTGCTAATGAGGAGGTAATTAGATTACAAACAGAGCTAAATGACTTACAAAGTAAAATCGTTAAATTTCAAACCGAAATCCCTAAAATATACTATGTTGGAGCAATCTTTGGCGCAGCAGGCGCAGCTTTTGGAATATTTACCATCAACCTTATATATCTCAGTGTTGGGTTGGGGATGACTATAACGGCAATAATAGGGATTTTGGAGGCAAAGATAAATGCAAGGCAAGGAATCGTTTGAGGATATCAGCGGTAATGGAAAAAAACGGCGCCACAATAGGAGATGCATTAACAAGCATGGCTGAAGTTATAAAATCCCTCGGAATCGAAATATTAAGATCGGAAAGGGAGACAGGTCTTGGTAAAATTAACTTCTTTTTATCGCTTTTTGTTTTCATAATCTTTCTTGTGCAATCTTTCAAGACAACATTTGATGTAGATAAATATGAGTTTATGTTCCTGTTCTGTGCGTTATTTGTTTTTAGTGTGATGATGGCTAATAGATCTTTACGATCAAAAGAAGTGGATGAATTAAGAAAGAAGTTTTGATGAAAGATAAAACAAAAAGTATGCAGGGCATGATGCCATGGATGCCCCAGACTTCAGTCTGGGGTGGATAGGTTGGGGCTGAAATAATAAGGAGCTCAAAAATGATAAAATCAAATATGAATAGTTTCAATCATTTTTTGTGTTTATGTATAACTTGTTCAATCATTATTTTACTATTTACGACTCCTGCTATTGCGGACGAAAGAATTGATGTTGAGTTTGGTTTTGGTTCTCCATCTTATTACTCGCCGAATGATAGAGTAAGACTATCAGCGACTATGCATGATGTGAGCGAGTCTTTCCGTGAGGTGCAGGAGGGTAAGATCACCAATATTGAAATAATATGGTATACTGAAGGGGGCTCAACCCAGACTTTATATTCCGGGGAGGGAGAAGAGCGATTTGGGGGTTGGCATGGCCAAAGATTTGTTGAGTTCAATATCGCTCCTGACGTTAATCTTGGTCAAGGCAATATTTCAGTTGTTGTAAAATATTATTACTACAATGTACATCGTAAATCTGCTGGCGGCAATGTTATCATTTATGAACATGAGGGGCCGTATAAAGAAGAAAAGACATACAATTTTCCCTTTAATATAATTAGTGATGAGGAAAAAGCCAAGAGAGATGCTGAGATAGAAGCCCAGAAGCCAACATGGATTGAACTTGTTTTCGGAGGTATATTATTTATACTTCCTTTCGTTATTATCGCTTTAATTATCCGTTGGATATATCGGAAGTTGAAATGAAGCGTTTGCCATGAGTATTCTTTACCAAGTATCTGTAAAAGGTGTGGAGAAAATAGGAATAGAATAATATTGCGGATGCCCCGCAATTCATTGCGGGGTGGGAAGGCTGGGGCTTGTAAAGAACATTGCAAAAAGGGCGATGGAAGAAAAAACAAAAGTGGTGGTTTTGCTTTGTATATTCTTAGTAAGTGTATCTATAGTTATTGCTATTGCCAATATCGTTCCTTCCAGGTATATCCTGGTACATAGTATTTGGCTAATATGTGGAATTTTCACATCAATTATTGGTTTCATGGTATTTAAAAAGAATAAATATTTAGGTCTTTCTAAATCAGGATTTGCTATAATGATCTTAGGATTCATAACACTCCTGACTTTTT
>JAPWVK010000078.1 GCA_029241965.1 Candidatus Methanophagales archaeon | reverse complement strand
TGTAGTATTCGTGGGTATATCTCCACAGCGCGGAAGAACGGGCGCCGTGTCCTCGATGCTATCCACGATGCGTTTCGAGGGTCTCCATTTATTCCTTCAGTCGGTTCTATATGATTGACACCGGGGGTGAGTAGTTACTTTTTCCTTTCGTTCGGCAAGGAGAAATAATTTATAGCTCTCTCTTCTCATGGCTTATTTTTGGGGGACTTTTCGGCTTATATGCTATTTTTGTCCCAAAGCCCATATTTATAGCTAAGCACAAGATTTTACTGATATTTGCGAGAGAACAATGATAAGAATCATGGTTACCTGCGGGTATTTATCTCTAATAATCACAATTTCGTGGCTGAATCCATTCCCTTGCGTTGCAGCCCAGTATCCCATTCCCTTGGCTTCACTACAGCCTATTTTGGTCAAGGTTCAGTTCTGAGGTGGTGGCTAACCCTTCCTCCGGTTGGATTTTCACCAAACTGGATATAAAGCTGTTCTTTCCGCAAAGTAGCGAAGCATTTTTGGTCAAACTTTTTCTAAAGGTTTCTCGTGAAAATCTGTGTAATCTTGTGGTTAGCTAAACAAACTCAAAACTAAAAAATAATAGCGGGGGAGAAAAAAAACCTCTCCCCCTACCCTTTACTTGTTTATTGTCTCTATTGTCGCTCGTTCGCTTACCTTCCGTAATGACCGGAGACTATCAGGTCTCGCTCACCTGCAACCTTGGAGAAGGTCCTCAGTCCACCCTCACCAAACTCTTTGGTTACGTATCCACGGTCGAACGGCAGGTCACGGTCCGCGAACGCTACCTTCCACAACGGTGACAGCACCCATGCGTCCTTGTTCGCAAGGTGTGCTCCGGCAACCAGCCCTCCGTATGCACTCTGGTGCCCGACGTTCATCGCGTAGTTCGGATAGTTCACACCTCGCATCTCGAATGGCATTCCCTCATCGCTCTGGTACGAATACGAACCGCATGCCGTAGCCTGGTCCTGCAGATCGTATCCGAAGAATCCAAGCCTACCGATACGCTCGTAGTGTCCCAACTGCGACAGTGACCATGCACTCAAGGTCGGCTGCGCAAGTCCTGTTGCACATGCAACGGCACTACCACATCCCGCTGCTGCACAGCACGCTCTAACAGACCCACCGAAGTGCGACTCCGCTACTGTCGGGTACGCTTCGTACTGCGTCAGGCAGTAATCGTTCTCCGCTCTTATTATCTCCTCTAGAATGTCCATGTTCAGCTTGTCGCCCTTTAGCGAAGCCATCTCGCCGCCTACGTAATCCAGTCCGATTTCACATCCCTTGTAGCAGAAGTCCTCCAGGATATTGTCCGTGTAGGTCGCACTTGCATACTGCGTGAATCCTACACCACCCGACATGTACGTTCCGAACCACAACTGGTCGTAAACCAGTGCGGCAACGGCAATGCTCTCTAATTCGTTCCTTATCGGATCGTTCGGGAACAATGCAGGTGATCTCACACTGTCTGCGTTTATACCTAATGGCATTCCACCTGGCTCGTTATGCGACCTTGCTCTCTTTACTGGCATGTAGTTCGACAACTGAACCACAGCGGCGTGTTTCGCATAGTATGCGAATTCGCCCGTCACTGATTCGCCTGCACACAACTTGTATGCGTTTATCATCGTCATTCCGACCTGCATACCGACCCATCTGAACATCGTTCCACCATCTGTCTGTCTGGCTACGACCGTAGGCATCCACAGAACCTGCCAGATCTTCTTGCCTATTGCGTCTTTCAACTGGTCTGCCTGCTCTCCTGGTCGCTCCCAGCCCGCCGGGAACTCCTTGTTTATGTCCAGGATAAATCTCCTGTCCACCGCATCTACAAGGTCGTCATCTCCAGAAAATATCTTCGCATAGCTATCATTCACCAGCATCGGCTTCGTCTCTACCATGTGCTCCTGAATTACCGCACCTCCGGGCAGTGCGTGGTTCAGCACTTCCATGTAGTTACTTATTGTATCTGGCGTGACTTCCTTACCCAGTCGCGCTTCTAACAGACCGTGTGCATCGTCCAGTCCCAGGACAATTCCTCTCTTCATGTCATCCCAGCACTGCTGCATCGCTGCATTGTTTATCCAGTGCAGATCGTCCATGTTTACCATAATGTCCGTGTGGTTCATCATGTAAGGCATCAGGTATCTCTGCCCCTGTGGCATCCCTGCGTCCGGATTGTATGCCGGCGTTTCGTTGACTCTACTTCCTACTATCTTCTTCGCTTCCTCTATGAACTCTCTCTTCCTCGCGCCTCCTTTCTGCGCTATACCGCCATACACGTAGAACTCTGTTGCGGTACTCTCTGGCTTCTCGGCGAACTTATTTGACATCGCTTTCAGATAGCTGTGTTGCACATCATTATATGGCATTTTATTCCACACCTCCTCTTGGTGTATACATTTTCAGGTTCTTTACCCCTATGTCCTTCTTTCCACCTTTTACCTCTGAAATCTTCTTCCATGGCTGGAATCCACCAACCGTTCTCTTCCAGTGTATCTCTGCCTGCACGTCCATTGACTCCGGGTCATCTACCTCATGCCAGACTCCGCCAGCAGCATTTCTGTACATTGTCGTTCTCTTCAGCAGTTCATCCTCAGGCAGTGGCTTTCCTAACGTTACCTCTTTGTCCATTGCACCGCCAATCATGTCTTTCACGTAAATGACTTCGCCGCCGGGTCCTCTTGCCCATCTCCGAAGTGCATCGAACATCATTCCACCCGCGTCCAGTCGGACCGCGTGCCCGTGTACCGTCCTTCCTCTCAGTCCCGTCCTCGCAGTATCGTAAAGCTCACTGTCAATTAGTTCCTTTGCTATCTTCTCTACGTCCCTCTCTCGAGCCTCTATGATTACCCTTCCGGACAACACACCGGGGTCTATCCCTCTATACCTGTTAACCGCAGAAATTGCACGCTGATAAGGCGTTATCGGTGCGAACTGCATCGAGTCGGTGAACTGCACGTATCTAATCCTGTCACCCGCTTTTGCGCCCTCTGTCGGCTCTACCATCTGACGAACCGCGCAGTCCGGCGCTTCCATCTCCTCTAATGGTGGATGAATGCTCTTGTACTCTTCTCCCGGCGCACGGTGTGCAAGCAATCTCACAACGTCCTCTTCCGCTATGTCCCTCAGCTTCTCATACGTATAGCTTGGGTCCATGTATTTCTTTCTGTTTTCCGCTACAGAGCTGCTTCCAGCCCAAAATTGTGCCATTTTTTTTCTCCTATTATTTTGCTGCCTCTGCAACCGCCTTCATTGGCTCTGCGAACTCAGGTATCGCTCCCAACACTTCTCCATACAACGCTGACGTCCTCGCCGGTGTGAAATACATCGTGTCTGCATCTATGCACATCGCAGCACAGAAACAGGGTATGAACTGCCCCTTCGGATGCCTTGTAACGATGTGGTTCCCGTAGAACACTCCCGGTCCTCCGCCTCCGTATATAGAGTGCGAGAAGAACGAACTTGATACTGACGCTGCCTGTGCCATTCCATTGTCCACTCCAGCCATACCAGTCTCATGCTCCAGCAGTACGTTGTAATACAGGATGCACCCTGGCACCGACTGCCCTGCACGCATTGCTGCACAATTCACTGATACTGCTGCAAGCAGCCCTGCCGATGCGTATGCATTCCACAACTGCGGGTCGTCTGCCTCGTAAACTACGTACCCGGACGCCATCTTCTTCTTCGGCTTTATCACGCCGTCTGCTTTTGCTCTTTCCACTAAGCTGTACACAACGTCGCCCAACGTGCCTTTTCCGTTCTCCTTTATCAGGTCGTGCACCATGTTGTTCGCATTCAGTCCCTCGTATGCCAGGTCCAGAAGATGCCCGCGCTCATGGGGTCCCATGCAGTTACCCATCTCGAACTGCGCTGCCTCTTCCAGGATCATGGTCAAACCAGCGCCTTGCAGTGCTCTCTTCCGAACCGTAGCCGCTAAGTGGTTCACCGGTATGTTCCTCAGCGTGAATCCCGGACCCTCGTTCTTCATCGGTATATCCACGAGCATCTTTACTGCTCCATCTGCCGGGTCAGGATTTTGCGGGTACATTCCCCACACACCTGCATGCACGTACGGTGCATCCCACATACTCACGTCGCAGACGTCAATTATCGCGTGCGTCAGCGCGCCCATTGACGCTGTCAGACCCACCGAGTAGTCGGATAGAATCCTCGAGGTTGGTGGCTGGACCAGCATCCGCTTTCCACCCGCTATCAACTCGACATTCGTGTCGTCTCCGCTTTCCACGCGCAACATGTCCTCTACTGCTTTCGCTATCTCGCTCGCTTTGTCCACTATCGGGAATTTCCGGTCTACGCCGCGGATTACCATACCTCTGCCCGCTATTGCTCCGGTCGCGAACTTCTTCTCCAGCCCCGCTAAGTCAACTGCGCCTGTCCGAATAGTCAGATTGACTATCTTCTTTATCGCTGCGTTCTTCAGCGGACTGATGTTCTGTAATGGCACGCCTTTTGCCAATACGGTACCTCTGTCGTCGTATAAATCTATTTCATCTGCCATATCTTTTTTTTCCTCCGTTTTTATTACCCACTAAGGGTGAGTATATATTAGGCTGACCTATATTGATATGATTTTCGGTTTCTCTCGGTATTCCAAAATTGAGATGCTCACTTGAGAAGGTTTTTTCACATAAGTTTAGTGGTTAGTCACACAGGTTGTGACTAATATCCAAAACGTGTGAATTAGTCCCTTATTGCTTTTCTGCGCTCGCTTCCATCAAGGCAACTTCTCCCTTCTCACATCTTGTCACCTCTCCGGGAGATAAACAAAATGTGTTTGTATAGCGGAGGTAAAAAAAACACGAAATTAGCACAAGAAAAAGTTATTGAACACCGGATGTCGGTTAGAGTTGCACCTTATAAATTTACGGCTTCGTATTCTCTCGTGAAAATCCGTGTAATCTTGTGGTTAGCTAAACAAATGCAATAAAACAAAATGGAGAAGAGGGTACTTGCTTAGGTGCATAATTTTGCATTTTACATAGCGATTTCGCCTTCTCGACACCCCCTAACCAACATCAATTCACCCCCCTTATTAAATTCGATTTTTACGTCTGTGAAGCCACTCTCTGAAAGTGCTTTTTCTAACCTCTCAGGACTGAAATATTTCTTCGCATGTGCATGACTGCTTGTCTGGACGACTCCGCCTACCCAGTCAATAATAAAAAATTTGCCGCCTTCTTTAAGCACACGCCACGATTCCTGCAACGCCATTTCTGGATTAGCCATTTCATGTAATGCCTTTAGCGACACCACAAAATCGAATGCGTCGTTCCCGAAAGTCATCTCCGCCGCTGATTGTACTACAAACGCGACTTCAACTGTGGATGCGTTCAGCCTCGCTTTCTCTATACTCTTGTGCATAGGGTCAATTCCTGTAACTTCACAGCCTGTCACCTCCTTCAAATGGATAGCAAGTTTTCCCGTACCGCATCCAATATCCAGTATTTTTAGATTGGCCTTATTTCCTTTTTCTGCAATTATCCGCTCACATAGCTTCTGCACCAGTTCCACTTCGTTTTCTAATAACGCCATAGCAATCACTTACTCAATATCCTGCAATCTTATATAAAAAATGCTTTGCGGGAAAACGCTTCGCATAAAGAGAGGTTTTTAGCAAAGGTTCCTTTTTAAAAGATAAGATTGATGCAAATAGAATTCAGAGCTCATGCACTGAGACGAATAGAAGAGAGGGGCATTGAAAAAGAGGAAGTAGAATTTGTAATCGCAGAACAGAAGGAGACAATACAGGTCAAATTCGGAAGACTTGCTGCATTCAATTACTTTAATGAAAAGGGATTAGTAGTTATATACCAAACATAACAATAGAATAATAGAAGTGGTGACGGCAATCTGGGCGGATAAGAGGAGGTTGATGCGATATGGTTTCTCTCGAATATGACCCAAGCTGCAATGCACTGTATATAAGGATAAAGAAAGGGCAAGTAGCAGAAAGCGAGCCTATTTCAGATAATCTAATCGTAGACATTGACAATGAGGGGGAGATATTGGGAATAGAAATGTTGGCAGAGAAGATAGATTTAACTAAAATTCGTAATCTCAAGATATTAGGGGTGCCGGATTGGATGCAGAGCGAAGAGAAGGAGAAAGTTTTGACGATGTCATCACGCGATTAACAGAAAAGAAATCGTTGATGAATATAGTTGGATTCCCAAGCATCTCCAGTACGCACACCGGAACGATTACACCGAAGGTATTTGTTTAGCTAACCACAGATTACACATATTTTCACGAGAAACCTTTTCTTTGAAAGAAAAGCTTTACCAAAAGAACAAACGTATTTTCTAGTTGTATATAAGGTATAATTTTTATGCCACAGAGTACACCGAGAGCACCGAGTTATTTTCCCTCTGTGGCTATCATTTTTGAATTTTTCTTGATTACAGGCAATCTGTCTTTGACTTTACGTTTTACACTGTCTCATCGCCTCGTCTTTTATCTTCTCTGCTCGCTTCAGTCCGACACCGGGCACTCGTTCCAACTGCGTTACATCGGCACTCGCCACTTCTTCGACACTCTTGAACCCCGCAGAATACAGTCTCCTTGCTAATACCCTACCCACACCCTTTATATAGGCCAATTCAAGCAGCTCTGTTCTTGCACCGTGCCTTATCCTGTCCTTTAAAGTGCTCAATCTCGCATACATATCTCCAACTTGAAGATGCTCCGCTATCCTCGATGCCGCATAGCATATCCAGCCCAGCACATAGATATTGTTGTGAATCTCACCGGGATAAATCCCAAACTTATCCTTCATCTCTGGATACGTCATTTCGTCTATCCAGGCATGTGCAACGATCGCACTGCCCAATGCATTCGCACCGGTGTACACCCATTCAGGATTGACACTAAAGCTGCTTGCTATCTCCGTCGCGTTTTTTACTTTCAACTGGATCACTTCGTCACACAGGCATAAAAGTATCAGGAGGTCGAAATCAGATATTTCCGCTCCGTGACCCAAATTTTTTATGCCTTCTCTTAGCCATAATGCCGACTTCGTGGAAAGATACAACCTGGAAGAAAGCGCACCGAAGTCCGTAGCTCTTATCTCAGCTTTAGCCTCGTCTATGGTTAATAATCCTGCAGCCTCTAATTGCATCAGTATGCCATCCATCTCCTCTTTCACAAAGTTCATCTCGCCTGGGTTCTGATACGCATAGAAGGTACTATCAAGGAATTCGTATATCTGCTCTACATGGTGAGCGCCCGCGACTATGGTTGCGAGAATCTGCTCTGACATGGCATCCCAGGAAAACTGCGATTCTACACGTTCCAGGTCGCCATTTATGTATAAATCCTCTATGTCGTCTTTCTCATCCTCGCTCTTCGCCACTATCAGCCCTATTCCATACTTGTCGTGTTCCGGTCTTCCCGCGCGACCAAATACTTGTTTTACCCAGGACACGGGCATTGGTGCATTCCCTCTGCCAAGCGTGAAGAACCGGTAATTCCGGATTATTACCATTTTTGCAGGTAAAGAAACGCCCATTGCCAACGTTGGCGTGCAGCAGATTACTTTCAATACACGTTCTCGGAAACTCTCTTCTAACGCCCGCCGCTGTTCTGGATGCAGCCACGAGTTGTGATAGGCAACGCCGTGCTTAACTATCTCGTTTAGGTCGTCCACACCGATGTCAACTCTATCCGCAAGCTCATCCAACTCTGTACTTCTCATATTCGTCCGTGCTGCGACTTTTCGTGCAAAAGATGCCGAACCTCTCTTCGTATTCACAAAAACAAGCGCTTGTGAACCTTCTCTTATCTCGTCCACCACGCGCTCTATTATTTCGGTATCGTCCTTTGCCAGGAATACTTCCTCCTTTAACGGCACTGGACGCCATTCGGATTTGATCAGAGGTGCATTCAGCCAGGTTCCTAACTCATCCGCATTTGGTATCGTTGCTGATAGTGCAACTATTCGCGCAGACGGGTTGAAGCTCATGAACCGCGCCATTGCGCCTTCTAATCGCGGGCCACGCTTTTCATCCCCCAGCACGTGCACTTCATCCACGATCACAACAGATATATTCATTAACCAGGACGGTTTAACCCGCGTGAGTGAGTCCAGCTTCTCTAACGTGAGAATTACAATGTCATATCGCTCAAGATAGCGTGATGAACTTTCATAATCGCCCGTGGATATGCCCACATTTGCAACGGACCTGTACTTATCCTTAAAATTTAGATACTTCTCGTATGCTAATGCGTTCAGAGGCACGACATAAAGGCACTTACCCGAATCATGCACAATTGATTTTAACATCGCTAATTCCGCTAACAGCGTCTTTCCGCTCGCAGTCGGCGACGCGATGACGAAATTCTTGCTACTGTCGAGCAGACCTGCTTTTATCGCTTCTTCTTGCGGGGGGTACAGCTCTTTATCTTCGCTATCACCGAATATAGACGCTGTTTCTTCTCCCAGATTTAAGTCGGATAACTTCATTTCCCATACAATAAAAGATACTTATAATACTTTTACAGATTAACTCTTTCTATCCAGTGATGTGAGAGATGGCAAAGAAGCGAAGGAGAGGAAAAGGGAAGATAACCAAATCTGCAGGTAGGTTAGGAGTGCGTTACGGGCGAAAGATAAGAAAAGCCGTTGCGACCATAGAAGAGCAGACACGAGCCGCGCATACGTGCCCGAGATGTGAAAGGGCGTCAGTATCAAGGATAGGCACGGGGTTGTGGAAATGCTCAAAATGTGGCTTCACGTTCACCGGCGGAACCTATATCCCGCAAACTTCGGTTGGCATAACAGCACAGAGGGCGATAAAGCGGTTGACAGAAAGAGAAACAGGGTTTGGTATAGAAGAAAGCGGTGGAGAGCCGAAAGCTCTGGTAGAGGAATGAGGTGAGATGATATGGGCTATTATTGCTTGCGGTGCAAAAGAATAGTAGAGCTAAAAACTGAGTATCAGAGTATAAGATGCCCCTACTGTGGCTATAGAGCGTTGAAAAAGGAGAGACCGACAGTAATAGTTAAGACCGTAAAGGCGGAATGAACTATTTTGGTTTGGTTAAACCTACGATTCGGATTGGATGAAAATAGAAGCGGATTTTGTGCTTGAGGATGATGAAGTTTTAGTAAAAACGATATACGAGTCTATAAAGGAGGAGAGTGAGGATAAGATAGAAGATAAAAGATATTCTTCTGTTGACCTTGCTCTTGACGGGAATCAGTTAAGTGTGTGTATAAGCGGTGGCGATATTGCAAGGGTTAGGGCAGCGGCAAATTCTTGGCTTCGATTATTGAAAATAGCGAAAGAGATGGTCGAAGTAACAGGGCAATGCGAATCGCGTGGTTTCTGAGTGGAATACCGGCTTTGGTATCGCTGTTGCTTGGTATCCTCGTGCTTTTATCTATCGTATGGCTTATTGCTAAGCTCTTACCTTATATCATCATAGCAATTGCAGTCATTATTATAACCCTGCTTGTGCTGCATTTTCTATGGAGGGTATTACCATAACTCATGTGGTAGCTACCGAGGAATTTCATAGCTTTTTATCTTCGGTATACAAAGGATAATATAAAACTAACAACATGATAGTAAGAGCATAAAATATATGTGCCGCCGTAACTCAGTTGGTAGAGTGCCCGGCTGTTAACCGGCTTGTCACAGGTTCGAGTCCTGTCGGCGGCGTAAGTCTTTTTGGGTTATGCTAAAAGGGAACAGTATTGTAATCTAGTAGCAGTACTGAGAGACAGGAATAGACCTCAGATAGAGGTTATTTGGATAGTCTGAAAGTCCGGTCTTTAGTAGAAAGTCCTTCTTTTGTAAGTTGACACGTGTCTTCTTGCTTCTTACGCGGTGTTGTTTTGTGAACGAAAGAAAGACCACCCCATTTTATAATGCTGCTTCAATCAATTTTTCCGCTTCCCCCACATGTAGGACATCGTCCAAAAACAGTCCTACCTGTTCCCTTACAATTTCTGCAAATTGGTTTACGACCTATCGGTTCACGAATTACTCCTCTGCCATAACAATGAGGACATGCTCCAAAAACACTCCTACCGGTTCCATTACAATACGGACATTCCTTCATTTTGCCATCAACAAAGTGTAGAAACTTTCTAAATAAATAATTTCCGATACAGTACAGTTTAATTTCAGATATTCCATAGTTTTTTTGCGGAAAACGAAAGAAATTACTTTCCTCTATTGTTGTTACGATACATTGTGAGAACTGTATGGTACTCATAAGAAGTGAAAGGTGCTACATCAGGCGAAGAGATAATTTGCTTTGAGTTTGTGTTATGCGTGATTTTGGTCTTTTCGCAAAAAGAAAGGTTGTGAGTACTCTTGCGGTCAGCTAAAAATACTTCTACACCACGTCCGCCAGATCTTCTAAAAACAGCTTCACCGTTTCTTCCGTTACATGCGGCATTATCACCAGTCGAAGTGCTTTGGGCTTCCTCGTGGTAGAAACTTCCCAACCTTTCGCTTTAAACGCTCCTGCTACTCTGTCAACATCTTCTACATTCAACGTTACCACGTTCATGATCGGCTCGATCACAGGCTGAATGCCTATTGTCTTAGCACCCTTCACTAACAGCCTCGTTAGCCTCATACATTCATTTACAATCTCCTGCATGCCTGCTCGACCGAGATATTTAAGAACAGCGAAAGTAGCCGCAGTGGCTGCACCGCTTCTCGTGCCGGTTAATGAAGACTGCCCCCGGGTCGTCAAATACGGTGTAGATACTTCCAGCTCGTCCAGATACGAGTCCTTACGGAACAGAATACAACCTGCGGGAATCGTGCTCATTCCCATTTTATGCGGGTCTACGGAGACACAGGATACGCCGTCAAGCGAGAAGTCGAACCTGTATTTATCCTTTTCTGCGAGGAAAGGAATTACGAGTCCACCAAAAGCAGCATCAACATGCAGGAAGATGTTCTTTTCCTTTGCAATATCCGAAAGTTCCTTTATCGGATCTACCTGTCCGAATTCGGTCGTGCCCGCTATGCCCACAACGCATATCGTCTCATCATCTATCAATTCTGCTACCGAGTTCACGTCCACACGTAGTGCATCATCCAGCGTTGCTTTCTTCACGTCCACGCACAATATATCGGCGATTTTATCAAACGAGAAATGCGCGGTTTCCGGTACGATTATGTTCATTTCCCTCAGTCCTTCTCGCTTTCTTCGGTTTCGTATCGCTCTTATTGCCTGTATATTCGATTCTGTACCACCTGTGGAGATATAGCCATAGGCGTTCTCATTGCCCAGCAACGCGCCTATCATTTGAATCAGTTCGGTCTCCATCTCTTTTGTACCTGGAAATAAGCCGGAATCACCTAAATTTGATTCCAGAAACATCTTATGCGCGTATGCCGCTATTTCGTGTGGATACGTGCACATCGAGCTCAAGACTCGTTCGTATGATAAATCTTTTTGCTTCTTCTCACGGAGCAGTGATTCGACCGCTGCTCGGCTCATACCTTGTTCGTTCATTAAAATCACCTATTCTTTATTTGGTGTGCCTCCCCGTGCCTGCACGGTTGCGTGGGAGGTGTGTGTTGGCAAGAGGTATATTGTTTTTCTGTACTTAAGATTTATGTGGGAAATAGTGTCTATGCTTGTACCTACATATTGGCAGTGTAAAAAAGTAGAAAACCGAAAGATTTAAATGTGTGTCACTCTCAATAAGTAATAATTAAATATGGTGGCGATAAAATGGCTAAACATTAGGGTATTGATCAATTCAATGACACAATGTTCATAACTCCAAAAACCAAGGTAGTTTCCAGAGGTATATTTTTGTCAGATTTGATTCCAAAAAGCTTGTATAGCACCTGTTACAATGTAACAACTAATGGAAAAGGATAAAGTAATACTAACAAGGGTAGATGTGAGTATTGCAGAGCGCG
>JAPWVK010000077.1 GCA_029241965.1 Candidatus Methanophagales archaeon | reverse complement strand
CTTTATCTTTCTTTAGCTCCCGGAAACACTCCCTGAGAGAATCCGGCGTAAGTAAGTGCGCTAAAGACGTAAACTTACACGTTGGATCTTCTCTGGCTCGTAGAGTTATGGACCACAGTTTTGTTGACACCTCAAACTTTTTCTAAAAGTTTGTTGATTAAACTTTCTTAAAGTTTGATAGAAAAGGTTTTCGTGCAAATCTGTGTGATCTTGTGGTTAGCTAAGCAATTACAATTTAGGTATTATAACAACTCATACAATGTGCTTCTTCTTCTTGGCGTTCTTCCCGCATCCTTTATCAATTGCTCGAAGTCCTCAGGGCTCATATACTCACCTACCGGCGAACCCGATAATCTTGAGATATTCTCCTCCATTAACGTACCACCCAGGTCGTTCACACCGAAATAAAGCATCTTCTGCACATCCCGCAGACCCAACTTCACCCAGGACGCCTGTATGTTGTTGCAATACGGATGAAGAATGACCCTTGCGAGTGCATGAACGATCGCAGTATCCAGAGAAGAAACACTTCTGTTCACCATCTTCCCCAATTCGTTGTTCTTTCGCAGGAATTTTAGCAGCACAAACTCCGTAAATCCGCCCGTGTCCTTCTGCAGCGCCCGTATCTTGAAGATATGATTTATTCTATCCTCTAAGGATTCAATGTGTCCGTACATGATTGTAGCCGTGGAAGGAATACCCAACCGATGTGCCGTCTTTATTATTTCCAGCCATTTTGCCGTGTTTATCTTATGAGGGCATATTACAGCCCTTATAGAATCATCAAGTATCTCTGCTGCGGTTCCCGGGATAGAACCCAAACCTGCTCGTTTTAATTCTTTCAGAGCCTCCTCTTCGGTCAGCCCTGTGTTATGCGCAACATGGTATATCTCCATCGGTGAAAATGCGTGTATATGCACGTCAAAATGCGATTTTATGCCGTCAAGAATTCCGCAATAATCTGACAGTTTAAGGTCGGGGTGCAGTCCGCTCTGAATACATATCTCCGTGGCATCGTTATTCACCGCCTCTTCTACCTTTTCTAAGACTGCATCCATGCTCAGCATATAGCCTTGCTCCTTCTCCGCTCGGAATGAACAGAACTTGCAGTCGCCCACACAAACGTTAGTAAAATTTATGTTCCGGTTCACCACAAAAGTGACAATATCGCCTTTCTCCTCCTTCCGCAGCCCGTCAGCAATGCTCCACAAATAGGGCGGATTACTTGCTAAAAATACAGCATCGTCCCGCTCTATCTCGCCCTGCCTTATCCGCTCGTATAACCCGTCAAAATCGGCTTTCATCTCTAAACTCAAGTATTTCTTTAGTACTTATATGCTCAGCCCTTGCCTGTTATTCCCGTTATTATCTCCTTGTTAAGATCAAATATCGTTGATGTCACAACGCCGTTTGTTATTCGCAACTGTTTGCTTGCATCTACCTCACCAACAATTGCAGCCGTTATACCTGCCGATTCGAATATTCGTATGCACTCCTCACCCTTTTCTTCACTCTCCACCGTGAGCACAAATCCCGTACCAGGATACGTCTTTAGCCAGTGCGCAAGAGTAATAGGCACCTTTTCCTCATCAGGTCTCGGTATCTTGTCCACCTCCACTGTCGCTCCGGCACCCGACGATTCGAGTAACATTCCCAGTGTGCCTAAGGCACCGGGATTGCTTATATCCTTCCCGGCAGTTGCCAGCTTCTTCTCACCTATCTGTACCATTGTATTCAATTGCTTTTTTATCTCCGCTGGAGTCCTCTTTGTCGTATTGTCCCACGCTAAATTGTAACTTGGATATATCCTGCCGTCAATGTCTATCGCAGCTAACACCTTGTCGCCTGGTTTCGCACCGCTTGAATATATTACCGCGTCCCGCTTTACCGTTCCTACTATGGCAACATCAAGCGCATCATAGGCGGTGTCAGGATGTAAATGCCCTCCGACCATTGGCACTCCAAACTTATTCACACCGTCCAGCATACCCTTTCCCAGTTCTTTACATATATTTTTATTCTGCGTTGACGTCAGATTCACCATTGCCAGAGGCGTACCGCCCATTGCCGCTATGTCCGCCACGTTCACGAGAACCGCGCAATAGCCTGCCCACCAGGGGTCAGCATTCAACAATTTACCCCATATCCCATCCACTGCGAGTAAAATTAAATTATCATCGTCAACTCTAAGCACCGCAGCATCCTCGCCAAATCCTGCTATCGTCTGATTGCCTACTAAATCGGCGTTACCCAGCCACCCTATGAGGTCACAGATTGCCCCCTTCCGCTTCACCCCTTCGAAGTTCCTCAACTCTTCAGCCAGCGATTCTAAGTTTTTACTCTCCTTTGGTTTCAGGTTTTGCATCCTTTACCCTCCATTTCTTCTACTATTCCCTTTATTGCCCCTATCTCTTTTATCCTAAAATCAGCAATCTCAAAAATCTTACCCTGTCTATCCGCCTCTTCCTGTAAGGATAATACCGCTACATCCGCTTCACAAAGCGCAAGATAATCATTCCTATCGTCGCCCACCATCATCACTTTGTGCGTACTCATCAACTTCGTCACCAAATCTCTCTTGTCCTCTGGCTTCAACATACCAAAGATATTCTCAGGCGGCACGTCCGGTAAATATGCTGTCATCTCTTCTGCCTCTATCCTATCGCCGGACGCTATATATAAGGCAATACCCTTCTGATTCAATACTCTAAGGAGTTCGCGCGTTCCCGGGAAGAAATTTATGCCACCTGCGATGACGAATTTTATCGCGCCTACCGCCATATCTACGATCAAACCTACACCTATTACCGGAAGAATATCGCACCTTCTTAGAAAGGACATCGTTTCATGTATATCCGCCAATTTAACACCTTTATCCCTTAAGATAGTCTCTACCACTTCTTTGTCATTAATCACATTTTTCTTATATACCACTTTACTTTCTATTTTTTTCTCCTTCATCAAATCGGATAGTAATTTCGATGCGGGTTCTTGTTCCATCGTCTCTACATATTGTGTCTTTAATATCACCAGCGCACCCTTATCAAGCTGGTCCGTGCATGTTAATCCCGATACCCTGCTTCGCTTTGCAATCCCCCTGTGCATATTCTTTATGATCCTGAAAGGTGCGTATAATACGCCGGCACCGTCAAAAACAATCGCTAACTCAGACATACACACCGCCCCCTATACCGCTTTCTCCCATCCATAAAATTATCCCTAATAGGCTCCTTTATATGCTACGATACCACATCATCAAAGATATTGATTGCGATTACATAGCAACATTTAGATACCTATACGCTAAACAATATGTATCATGTCAACCGCCATAAAAATAAGGGTGATTTTAAGATGATGCAGGATCTGGTAACCGAGCGGTGGGAAGACTTTCTGAAGAGATATTGCTGGGACGACCTTATAGAGCTTTCTAATTCCTATCCGGAAAGGCGTAGTTTGTTTGTTAAATTCAGTGATATGGATACATACGACCCGAATCTTGCCGATATGGTTTTGGACACACCAGACGTAGCAATAGCTTCGGCAACGGATGCTTTAAGGGAGATGGATATACCCACGGGCGTTATTCTTGACGAAGCTAACCTGCGAATAATAAACCTTCCACGGCGGGTAAAGATACGGGATATCCGAAGCAACGATATAGGAAAGCTGGTGGGCATAGAGGGATTGGTGACGAAGGCGACGGAGGTGAGACCGCGTGTGATAGAGGCGGTATTTGAGTGCCCCTTTTGCCATCATATCTTCTCGGTAGTGCAAAGTGGGAGGCAGTTCAAAGAGCCGTTCGAATGTGAACAGGAGAGCGGTGGATGCGGTAGGAAAGTACAGCGGTTCAAGCTATTGGTAGAGAAGTCCAAATTCGCAAATGCGCAGAAGATAAGGTTACAGGAGTCGCCGGAGGAATTAAGAGGTGGCGAATTACCGCAAGCGATAGACAGTTATCTGGAAGACGACATTTCTGGTGAGGTCGCACCAGGTGATCGGGTTGTTATTACCGGTATTCTCAGGTCATATCAGCGGATAACCCAATACGGGAAGACGCCGTTCTTTGATATATACTTAGACGGCAATTCGTTGGAGCTGATGCAGGAGGAGTTTGAAGAGATAGACATAACCGAAGAAGACGAGCGAGAAATAAAGGAGCTGGCGAATCATCCGGAGGTATATGAGAGGTTCATAAGAAGCATCGCCCCATCTATATACGGCTATGAGGAGATAAAAGAGGCGATGGTGCTGCAATTGTTCTCGGGCGTTCCAAAGGAGCTGCCGGACGAGACGAGGATACGCGGGGACATACACTTGCTTCTCGTTGGCGATCCGGGGGTTGCAAAGAGTCAACTGCTCACCTACTTAGTAAGGTTAGCACCTCGTGGTTTATATACCAGCGGTAAGAGCAGCACTGCCGCAGGTCTGACCGCAGCGGCAGTTAGAGACGAATTTGGAGAAGGGCGGTGGACATTAGAAGCGGGTGCGTTGGTTCTCGCCGATAAAGGAATAGCAGCGGTGGATGAGATAGACAAGATGCGGAAAGAAGACAGAGATGCGTTACACGAGGCTATGGAACAGCAAACGGTGAGCATAGCTAAAGCTGGAATAATGGCGAGGTTAAATTCCAGATGTAGTCTCTTAGCAGCGGCAAACCCAAAATTCGGGCGGTTTGATAAGTACACACCGATTGCCGAGCAGATAAATATGCCTCCTACGCTAATGTCAAGATTTGACCTTATTTTTACCATGATGGACCGACCGAACGAAGAGCTGGACATGAAGACCGCAGAGCATATATTAGAGACGCATTACGCTGGTGAACTGATTGCAAGATTAGAGGGCATAGGTAAAGTGGATGCGGGTGAGAAGGAACGTTTCAAAGAGGCAAAGCAAGTAATGGAGCCTGCAGTACGAAGGGATTTAATAAGGAAATATGTAGCATGGAGCAAAAGGAACATATTCCCGGTGATGACCGAAGAGGCGAAGAATAAGTTCTTGGAGTTCTATATCGGGCTTCGCAGGCAGGGCTATGAGGATGAAGAGGCTCCAGTTCCTGTGACGGCACGGCAGTTAGAGGCGTTGATCCGGTTAGGTGAGGCGAGAGCGAGAGCGGGGTTACGTGATAAGATAACGGTTGAGGATGCCGAACGTGTGATTAATGTAGTTACTTATTGCTTGAAGCAAGTTTCTACAGATCCCGAGACCGGTAAGCTGGATACCGATTGGATAGCGGTGGGCACGACCAAGACCAAAAGGGACCGGGCAAGGTCTATAAGGGATATAATAAAGGAGTTAGAGAAGGAATACGGGGATGAAGTGCCGTTGGAGGAGGTACTCGACCTCGCGGAGGAGGATGGAATGGAAAGAGATAAGGTGGAAGAGATAATAGATGTAATGAAGCGAGATGGGATTCTGTTTTCACCTTCGGGCGGGGTGATTAAGTTTGTGAGGTGATTAGCGTATATAGAATAACCACGAGAGTTCATGAGACACACACAAACCTTTTTGCATGCAAAAAGCTTTACCAAAAGAAAATCTCTAAGGAAAACGACTTTTTAGTTTGTGAACTTTCTTGTGATATTATGGTCATAAATAAAGCATTGGTTAAGAAATGGACTTAAAAGAAGCAGGACTATGTGAAGGCATATCAGAAGTAATAGCTACAACACGTTCCGCTTCTGGAGTGCCAAACGCAGCACCCATAGGTTTTTTAACCCGCGAAGGCAACTATCTTGTGAAGTTATACAAAGGCTCGCAAACCCTTAATAACATAATAGAAACAAAGAAGCTAGCAGCGAATGTAACAGATGACGCCGTCTTATTCGTAAAAGCCGCGTTCGATACCTTGAGTGCGAACTTTTATTCGCTATTTCAAGGTTTTCCCGTGCTAAAAGAAGCAAACTCGTGGATATTATTCAAGTGCGACTTTATAGAAGAAAGAGTTGAATCTTTCCTTTTTCAATTGACGCCCATTACGGCAGAGGTAAACAAAAAGGGTGTACGAGCGATAAATAGAGGTTTTAATGCTGTGATAGAAGCCGCAATCCTTGCAACGCGGTATGGTATAGTCAAAGATGAGCGCGAAAAGGAAGAGATGCAAAAAATGGTAGAAGGTTATGCAGAGATTGTGGAGAAATGCGGCGGGCGTAAGGAGAAAGAAGCGATGCGTGTTCTACACGAAAAAACCACGAGATTCCACGTGATTAGCACAATAATTGAGGGTTAGCAGGGGATAATAATAAAATAAAGCCAATAGAGTGCTTACGTCTGATCCATATTAATATTTCTCGTGGAAATCTGTGGTTAGCTAAACAAACCCCAAAAGTCGAGTTTTCAGACGTCTAAAACGACTCGTGCATGCCAAACTTCGTTCTTCTTTATCTCCATCATATTGTACGTAACGGCTTTTACTATTATACCGGATACGTGTTCGGACGGATCGAATTTACCCCCGGTGCACTTACCTTTTAGACTAAACTCGGATAAACTCACTTCTATATCGAACTTTTTCAGGATCAGCAACTCCGATTCGAATAAAAAAAGCAACTCGTCAATCCAATCGAACATCAAGCTGTAAATGTCTTCTGATTTTAGCTCTATATCCCGTTCCTCATCTTCCGCTATCTCATCTATATCAGTCATAAAGCTGTACGTGGCAACGGCTGCATTAGCAAAGAGTTCCTTCGGCGTATCGCCATACACTTCGAATCCCACATCTGAGGGATGCTCGATATATTTTATCTTATCTGTTCTTTCCATTTCCGCTATAGAAGTAATGTGTTTCTTTAGCCCCTTTTTATAACCACAAGATTGCACAGATTTCCACAAGAAACTTTTCTTTAAGAGAAAAAGCTTTACCAAAGAAAAATGTTTCCTCTTAGCACAGATTTGTTTTTGTAAAGTGTTGCGTGCTAATCTTGTGTAATCTCGTGGTTTCATATAACAAAGAGTTCAACACGGCTCTATCGTGGCCAGCGGCTTAGAAGAAATCGCATAGGTCACCCAAGTCACGCCTTTAACTTCATTTGTTATTCGCTTGCTCATGGTCTCCAGCACCTCGTAGGGCAGTTTCACGAAATCCGCAGTCATTGCCTCCTTAGACTCAACCACCCTTATTGTAACGATTCTGCCCACGCTCATTGCATCGTCGAGAACGCCCGTAGCGGCATCATCGCACACTATTGCAAAGGCCTGCCATACCTTGTCATACCACCCGCTATTCTTCAGTTCCCCCACTACAATGTCCGATGCCTCACGACATATCCGAAGTTTATCTTCCGTAATTTCGCCCATTACACGAGCTGCGAGGCCGGGCCGGGAAAAGGATGCTGATTCAGTATCTGCTGTGGCATACCAAGTTCCTTCGCCACTTCACGCACTTCATCCTTATACAAATCATTAAGCGGCTCTATCAGCCGAAGTCTCAGCTTTTCGGGAAGCCCACCCACATTGTGATGCGATTTTATTCGTGATGACTTTTGTGAACTCGCTCCTGCACTCTCTATTCTATCGGGATATATAGTGCCCTGCGCGAGGAAATCCACGTTACCTTGTTTCGAAGCCTCCGCCTCAAATATATCTATGACCAGTTTGCCTATTACTTTCCGCTTCGCTTCGGAATCCTTAACGCCCTGCAACCCCTTCAGGAAATGCTCTTTCGCATCCACGAACACCATTCGCATCTTGAAGTTATTCTCGAACGTGTTTAGAACCGCTTCCTTTTCGCCTTTTCGCAGTAGTCCCTTGTCAACGAAGATGCACGTGAGTCTATTGCCAATGGCTTTATTTACGAGCAACGCCGTAGTAGAAGAGTCTATCCCACCACTGAGCCCACATATTACCCTTCCATCGCTGCCTACTTCGCTCATTATCTCTTCTACCTTATCTCTAACGAAGGATTCAATCGTCCAATTTCGCTTGCAGCCGCATATCGTATATAAGAAATTCCTCAGTATTTTTTTGCCCTTATCAGTATGGTGCACCTCCGGATGGAATTGAACGCCATAAATATTGGAGATACCGAATGCTGCAACAGGTGTATTTGTCGTATAGCCTATTATATCCGCACCATCAAACCGCTCTATTACGTCACCATGCGACATCCATACGTTTAGCCTTCCGCTTTCACTTAATCCATCAAACAGCTCGGAATCTTTAAATAAAAGTTCGGCCCGCCCGTATTCACTTTTCCAGCCTTCACCTACCACTCCGCCTTTTATATGCGCAATCAACTGTGCACCATAACAAATGCCGAGAATTGGTATGTCCAAATCAATAATCTCGGCACTGCATCGTGGACTGTCTGGTTCGTGAACGCTAAAAGGACTGCCGGACAGGATAATCCCTTTAATCTTACCTTCTCCGTCCCCTTCTTTTAAGCCTCTTTTAAGCTCTTCTATGGGAACATCATGCGGTAGAAGTTCTGTATACACGCCTAAGTCTCTATCCTTCTCACGATGAGATGGCTATATTGCCCTCCGAAATCGAGCACTACTACTTTGTCTTTTTCCTTCTTCTCTTCCCCGTCTTCGCCTATGCTATTCGTATTTGACATTATTAGTCAAGTAACCCACATTCCGCACTTTAAGTTTATAAAGACGGTATTTTCTGAATTTCAATCCGCTATGAACCGGTTATTTACGTAAGTTATACCGATTTACATTCGTATTGCAGATGACACTTCGGACTATCTTCTTTTTTTGTTAT